>CAMTXV010000124.1:0-2082 GCA_947085665.1 uncultured Sinobacteraceae bacterium
GGGCGCTCCGACGAAGATATCGAGCGAGATGTTCCACAAGGCCACCCACGAGCTGGCCATCCATGGCGTGAAGGTGAGCGACGTCACCATGGATATCGCCGCCATGCAGACCCGCAAGGGCAAGATCACCGCCGGCCTCACCGGCGGCATTGGTGCCCTGTTCAAGGCCAATGGCGTGATCGGCATGGAAGGCTTTGCAAAGCTCTTGGGCAAGGGCCAGGTGGAATACACCAGCCACGCAGGCGAGAAGAAGGTGCTCGAAGCCAAGCACATCATCGTCGCCACCGGCAGCGAGCCGGTGAACCTCAAGATCGCGCCCTTCGACCACGAGCGTATTTGCGACTCCTGGGACGCCCTCGATTTCACCGAGCCGCCAGCCCGCCTGGGCATCATCGGCGCCGGCGTGATTGGCGTGGAACTCGGCAGTGTCTGGGCGCGTCTGGGCAGCAAGGTCACCATCCTTGAAGCCCTGCCCACCTTCCTGCCGATGGTCGACCAGACCATCGCCAAGGATGCGCAGCGCCAGTTCACCAAGCAGGGTCTTGATATCCGCCTGGGCGCCAAGGTGGCTGCCGCCAAGAACACCGGCAAGGAAGTGGTCGTCGACTACGAGATGGGCGGCGAAAAGAAAACCGAAACCTTCGACAAGCTCATCGTCGCCGTGGGCCGCAAGCCCTACACCGAGGGACTGGGTGCCAAGGAAATTGGCCTGGAACTGGACGAGCGCGGCTTTCTGAAAGTCGACAAGCACTACCAGACCAACATCCCCGGCATCTATGGCTCGGGCGATGTGATTGGCGGGTTGATGCTGGCGCACAAGGCCATTGAAGAAGGCATTGCCCTGGTCGAACAGCTGCACGGCGAGCACACCGAAGTGAACTACGACGTGGTGCCGAGCGTGATCTACACCGCCCCTGAAGTGGCCTGGGTGGGTCTTACCGAAGAGCAGGCCGTGGCCAAGGGCCATACCGTGAAGATTGGCACCAGCCCCTTCGCCGCCAACGGCCGCGCCAAGGCGCTGGAAGCCGCCACCGGCACCATCAAGGTGGTGAGCGATGCCAAGAGCGACCGCATTCTCGGCGTGCACATGGTGGGGCCGTATGTTTCCGAAGTGCTGCAGAGCGTGGTCGTCGCACTCGAATTCGGTGCCACCACAGCTGATTTGCAGCTGACCATGCACGGTCACCCCACACTCGCCGAGGCCCTGCACGAGGCCTATCTCGCCGTCGATGGCCGCGCCATCCACGCCATCAACAAAAAGAAGGCCGCCTGATGAAGCACGCGCTTGCCGCAGTACTTGCTCTCACCCTCGCCGCACCGGCAGTACAGGCCGAAGAGTTCGACATCAACATCAGCAGCGATGCCGTTCGCGGCGCGCTTGCAGGGCCTTTGTCGCGCCTGTTCACCGGGGTGACCGGCCAGTACGACGCTGGCTTGATCTACAAGGAAGGCGAGGATGGCTCGGCCGACCCCAAGGATGCCAAGCTCACTCTCGCGCACTTCGGGGTGCTGGCCACGGGTGATATGGGCGCCAAGGGTGCCGATGCCGCCGCCGGCCTGGGCGCCCGCGCCGTGTTTGCCGACCGCGAGGGCACCACGGGTGGTGCGCTGGCACTCGGCGGGCAGTTTGAAGTGCGTCTGCCGGGCTTCGAGCGCATTGGCTTTTCCGGCTATGCCTACATCGCGCCCGGCATCCTCTCGTTCAGCGATGTGAAGAGCTACAGCGAGTACGCGCTCGATGTCGAGTTCGAGGTCGTTCGCGCTGCCGCGCTGTATGCCGGCTACCGCCGCGTCAACGTCAAGCCCGAGCCCAATGGCCCCAGCAACGCCGACGACGGCGCGCACCTCGGCCTCCGCCTCAGTTTCTAAGGAATCAACGATGGGACGTGGTCCAAGCATTGCCGGCCGCAAGGGCGTTGAAGACGCCAAGCGCGGCGCGGTGTTCACCAAGCTGATCCGCGAGATCACCGTGGCTGCCCGCACGGGCGGTATCGAGCCTGCCGGCAACGCGCGCCTGCGCATCGCCATCGACAAGGCGCACGCCGTCTCGATGCCGAAGGACACCATCGACCGCGCGCTGAA
>CAMTXV010000125.1:0-9421 GCA_947085665.1 uncultured Sinobacteraceae bacterium
CCCACCCCTGTCATTCTGAGCGCAGCGAAGAATCTTCTCGCTGATGGCGCGCAGCCTGAAGCGAGATTCTTCACAGCGCTCAGAATGACTAACGATTTGAGGTCGCAGCCATGTGGATGACCCGTCTTTCCATCAACCAGCCCGTGTTCGCCACGATGGTGATGCTGGCCCTGCTCACGCTGGGCGCGTTTTCGTACCAGCGCCTGCCGGTGGAGCAGATGCCGGAGGTGGCGGTGCCGGTGGTGAGCGTCAACGTGCGCTGGCCAGGGGCCGCACCCGAGGCGGTGGAAAACGACGTCATCAAGCCGATGGAAGACGTCATCAACACCGTCAACGGCGTGAAGCGCATCTACGCCACCACCCGCGAGGGTCTGGGCTTCATGCAGATCGAGTTCCGGCTCGACTCCGACCCCGCCCAGGTGACGCAGGAGGTGCGCGACAAGGTAGCGCTCGTGCGCCCGGGCTTCCCGCGCGAAGTGCTGGACCCTGAAATCACCCGCGCCGAGATGGACGAGAACCAGCGCCCGGTGGTGGAGCTGGTGGTGCTCTCGCCCACGCGCTCGCTGCGCGAGCTTTCTACCCTGGCCGATCAAGTCATCGTCAAGCGGCTACAAAGCTCGCCGGGTGTCGCCAACATCGCCGTCAACGGCAGCGTGGTGCGGCAGGTGCAGCTGTTCCTCAAGCCGGCGCAGATGCAGTCCTACGGCGTGGGGGTTGATCGGATCGTGGCCGCCGTGCAGGCGGCCAATCAGGACCTGCCCGCCGGCAGCATCAGCACGCTGGCAGAAGAGCAGCTGGTACGGGTGGAGGGCCGCCTCAAGTCGCCAGCCGAATTCAATCGCATCATCGTCGCGCAGGCGGCAGGCGCGCCGGTATATCTCTCGCAGGTGGCCGAGGTGGTGGATGGCGAGGAAGAGCGCACCTCGCTCGCTCGCGTCAACGGCCAGCCCGCCATTGGACTTTCCGTATTCCGGGTGCAGGGCAGCAATATCGTCGAGGTGGGCAAGGGCATCACGCAGGCGCGTGAGGAACTGAAAAAGCGTCTGCCAGACGACGTGGAAATCCGCCTGATCTGGTCGAATGCCGAGGGCATCAAGGCCTCGCTCGACAACGTCAAGCGCACCATCATCGAAGGCGGCCTGCTGACGGTGCTGATCGTGTTTCTGTTTCTGCACAGCTGGCGCTCCACCGTCATCACAGGGTTGACGCTGCCCATCTCGGTGATCGCCACCTTCATCGTGCTGCACGCGCTGGGCTTCACGCTGAACTTCCTCACGCTGATGGCGCTGTCGCTCTGTATTGGCCTGTTGATCGACGACGCCATCGTGGTGCGCGAGAACATCGTGCGGCATCTCGACATGGGCAAGAACCACCGTCGCGCGGCGCAAGAGGGCACCGAGGAGATTGGCCTGGCAGTCACCGCCACCACGTTCGCCATCCTTGCCGTATTCGTGCCCGTGGCCTTCATGAGCGGCATCATCGGCCGCTACTTCTTCCAGTTCGGCATCACGGTGGCGGTGGCGGTGCTGGTGAGCCTGTTCGTCAGCTTCACGCTCGACCCCATGCTGTCTTCGCTCTGGCGTGATCCACCGGGGGATCGCTTCAAGTACGCCCCCTGGCTGGGTCGGCTGATGGCACGCATCGAGCGCGGCATCGAGGGACTGCATCATGCCTATGGCCGGGTTCTGCAATGGTCGCTGAGCCCCCGCCGTCATCGCGTGTGGTTGCCAATGTTCGGCCTCGTGGCAGCAGCCCGCGAGCGTGACTGGCGCTTGGTGGGCACGGTGAGCCGGCGCATGGCCGTGCTGTGGATGGCGACGGTGGTGTTCTTCGGCAGCTTTGCGTTGCTGCCAATGATCGGCACCGAGTTCGTGCCGGAGAACGATGAAGGCTTCATCTCCGTGCGCATCAACACCGCCATCGGCTCCAGCCTGGAATACACGGACGCCAAGACCCGTCAGGCCGAAGAGGCGCTGAAGGGGTTCACCGAAATCGAGACCATGAGCACCGAGGTGGGCACCGACGAGGGCAAGAACTACGCGCGCATTAACCTGCGCCTGACCAATGCCCACAGCACGGGCCGCCGCTCGCAGAAGGAACTCGAAGCACTCATCCGTGAGCGCATCGCCAGCATCGGCGGACTGGAGCTGAACATCGGCTGGAACAAGCCCATCTTCATCTCCATTCTCGGGCCCGATGCGGCCCAGCTCACCTCCATCTCGAATGATGTGATGGCGCAGATGGCGAAGATTCCCGGCATTGCCGATCTCGAAAGCAGCGAGAAAGGCGCGGTGCCCACGCTTGCCATCCGCATTGATCAGGAGCGCGCTGCTGATCTCGGCCTCACCAACGCGGCCATCGGCCAGGCGTTGCGGCCGCTGGTGGCGGGCGAGACCATCAGCTACTGGTTGGCGCCCGATGGCCAGAACTACGACGTGCTGGTGCGCCTGCCCAAGGATGAGCGCGAGATTGCGGGCGACCTCGGCGCGCTCTACCTCACCACCAGCCGCTTCAATGCCGATGGCACGCCCATGCTGGTGCCGCTGCGACAGGTGGCCGAGCTGGTGCCCACCACCAGCGCGCAGCAGATCAAGCGACTCGACCTGCAACGCCGCATCTCGCTCTATGCAGGGGCGGAGGGCCGCCCCAGCGGCGATGTGGGTAGCGACGTCGAAAAGCTCATCAAGACCATCGAGCTGCCGCCCGGCTACCGCTTCGACGTGGGCGGCGCACAGCAAGACATGAAGGAGTCCTTTAACGCCGCACTCGCTGCCTTAGGGCTCGCCGTGGTGTTCATCTACTTCATTCTGGCTTCGCAGTTCGCGAGCTTTCTACAGCCGCTGGCCATCATGTCCACCATGCCGCTGTCGCTTGCGGGCGTGTTCATCGCACTCTTGGTGACGGGCAGCACGCTCAATATCTTCTCGATCATCGGCTTCATCATGCTGATGGGCCTGGTCACCAAGAACGGCATTCTGCTGGTGGACTTTGCCAACCAGGGGCTACGAGAAGGCAAGCCTGCACTACAGGCCATTCTCGATGCCGGCCAGGTGCGCCTGCGGCCCATCTTGATGACCAGTGCCGCGATGGTATTCGGCATGCTGCCGATGGCCATTGGCTCGGGTGAGAGCGGCGAAACCCAGGCCCCCATGGGCCGCGCGGTGATCGGCGGCATCATCACCTCCACCGTGCTCACGCTGGTGGTGGTGCCGGTGATCTACAGCTATTTGCAGGCGTTTGGGGAGCGGATGAAGGCGCGGCTTGTCAGCAGCGAGGACGAGCACGAGACGGCGTGAGGGCGCCCAGCTTTTCTGGGCTGTGAGGGCGCGCCGCTGCGCGGCAGCTGTGAGGACGGGCGCTACGCGCCCTGTGAGGAAAATCAAAAGCAGAACAGCCGGTGAGCGCTATTGCTTGTGCGTTTCCTCACAGCGCCGAAGGCGCGTCCTCACAGCAAGTGGCGAAGCCACGAGCGCCCTCACAGCCGGCAAGCAGCAGCGCGCCCTCACGAGCGCAGCGAAGGCACGCTCACCCCGCCGAGTAATCCGCCAGCTCAAAGCGCCGCATCTGCTGCGCGTACTGGGTGGCAAAGCCCGGATACATCGTGGCGTTGTATCCATCGGCCGTGAGGTACCAGCTCTTGCAGCCGGAGTTCCAGTTGGTCTTGGCGAGGCGCTTTTGCAGCGCCGTGTTGTGACGGGCCTGCGCTTCGGGTTTTACATCGAGATAGCGATGTCCACTGCGCAAGAGCGCAGTGATGCCCTGCACGGCGTAGTCGATTTGCGACTCCATGTAGACCAGCGCCGAGTTGTGGCCGGGGCCGGAGTTGGGGCCGAAGGTGAGGAACAGATTGGGATAGCCGCTGACGTTGATGCTCTTGAACGCCTGCGCGCCGCGCGCCCACTCCGCTGCGAGCTGTCGGCCATCGAGGCCCGTGACCGGGAAGGGCGTGCCGCTCTTGCACACGTCAAAGCCGGTGGCGAAGACGATGCAGTCCACCTGATGCTCCACACCTTCCACCGTACGAATGCCCTTTTCGCTCAGCGTGGCAATCGGCCAGGTGATGAGCTTGGCGTTGGGCGCTTGCAGGGCAGGGTAGTAGTCGTTGCTGATCAGCACGCGCTTGCAGCCAATGGTGAAGTCCGGCGTCAGTTGTCTACGCAGCCAGCGATCTTTCACCTGCCGCTTCAGGTGCCCGCGCGCGGCGGCTTCGGCCAGGCGCGTGACGGGCGTGTTCCAGATCATCGCGGTGGCAGTGGCTTCGTGAATGCCATACAGCGCGGCGCGCACGGCGGCCTGCGTGCG
Organism: uncultured Sinobacteraceae bacterium; assembly: GCA_947085665.1. Classification (GTDB taxonomy): domain Bacteria; phylum Pseudomonadota; class Gammaproteobacteria; order Nevskiales; family Nevskiaceae; genus Stagnimonas. The sequence goes on from CAMTXV010000125.1 coordinate 4,303, forward strand.
CGGCACTTTCGCAAACAGGCTTTGCAGCCAGTGCGGCTGGGCGAAGTCGGCCCTCGGCAGCACCCAGCCCGGCGTGCGCTGGAACACCGTCACCTTCTCGGCCACCTTCACCAGCTCGGGAATGATCTGGATGCCTGATGCGCCGGTGCCGATCACGGCCACCTTCTTGCCTGCGAAGTCGTAACCGTGATCCCAGCGCGCGCTGTGAATCTTGTGGCCCTTGAACTGATCGATGCCCGGCATGGCGGGAAAGCTCGCGTTGCTGAGCGGGCCCTGTGCCATCACCACCGCGCGGGCGCGCCAAACGACCCCGCCTTCGGTGCGCGCCTGCCAGAGGCCAGCGGCTGCGTCGAAGGTGAGATCCACCACGTTCTGGCGGAAGTGGATGTGCTCCTCCAACCCGTGGTCGGCGACGAGGCTATGGATGTAGTCGAGAATTTCCACACTGCCCGAATAGCCGCGCGACCACGCCGGGTTCGGCGCGAAGGAATAGGAGTAGAGATTGCTGGGGATGTCGCAGGCCGCGCCCGGATACTGGTTGTCGCGCCAGGTGCCACCCACGGCGGTGCCGCGTTCGAGGATGGCAATGTGGCTGATGCCCGACTGCTTGAGGCGAATGGCTGAGCCCAACCCCGCAAAGCCGGCACCGATGATGAGGGTGTCGAGCACGGTGCTGACGCTGGCGGCTTTGGCTCGGCGTGGCGCCTTGGTGGTGGTGGCGCTCATGCCGCAGGCTTCCAGGTCAACTCATTCACCCAGCTGGGCGGCTTCGGCAGCCAGCGCGCCGGCACCTTGCTGGTGAGCCACACCAGGCCATCCACGGGGCGGTGGTAGGCGGTGTAGGCGCGGTTGGCCACCAGCGCACCATGCCGAGAAATGATCTGGAACCAAGCATTGCTGCGCCCCTGCGCGGTGCGGCCGCCAATGGTGCGGTACTTGCGCAGTGCCACATTGAGGCGCTCCTCTGGCAGGCCCAGCGCCATCAGGTTGTCGCGCATCTTGTTGAGCAGCGGCGCGTAGCTGAGGATGCCGATCATCAGCTTGGGGTTGAGCAGATTGCCCACGGCCTTGATGGCGTTTTGATACTTCGGCCCAAAGCCCAGCAGCTCCAGCACCATGAAATCCACGCCCAAGTGCCGCGACTCGTCGTTGTTGATGTGCCCGAACGCCTCATGGCACACCGGGTCGTGCACCGTCTCCAGCAGGAACTTGCAGAGCGAGCCGTCGAGCACGATCTCCAGCATGGGGATCACGCTGCCCAGCACTTCCAGCGGCTGCTCATCGGCGTAGCGATCCAGCCACTCCACGACAATGCGGATGTTGATGTTGGGCTCTGGCAGCGTGTCGCCTTCGAGCATGCCCCAGCGGCGCATCAGCGCCATCTCGGCATTGGCGTGGCGCTGTTCCTCGGCGTGAAAGTACTGGTAGATCTCTTTCAGCGTGTCGGTGGGGGCGACCTTCGCCATTGCTGCAAAGCCGCGAGCGCCGACATGCTCGATCCACATGAGGTCCGCCATGAAGGCCTTGAGCTTGGGGTAGAGCACCGGGTCTTCGGTGACGATCTCGCGGCCGGGCGCATCCCAGTCAATATCGGCCAACGCCCATTGCGTGGCCTTGATCTTGGCCAGCATTTTTTCCAACTTGGCGTGAATCTCCGCCTCGCTGTGGCTGGGCAGTTCTTTGGGGTTGAGGGCTTTCATGGGGACTCTCCTTAGGCAGCAACTTTCTTGAGGAACATGCGGTTCAGCAGCCCCGCACCACGCGTATACAAAGCGGGCGTGAGGCGCTTGGCCGTCCACACCGCCTTGGCTTCGAGCTGCGGCACCACGTAGAGCTGGTTGCGGTCGAGGGCGTTGAGGGTTTTCAGCACCACGCTCTCGGGCGAGACGCCGGTCTTCGCAATCAGCTTGGCGGCGAAGTCGGCGCTGCCGCCGCTGATGCGGCCATCCTTCACGATGTTGGTTTTCACAAAGGTGGGGCAGAGCGCGGTCACGTGAATGCCGGTACCGGACATCTCGGCCGACAGCGTTTCAGTGAGCGCCAGCACGGCAGCCTTCGTCACGTTGTAGGGCCCCATGGTGGGTGCGGCCGCAAAGCTCGCGGTGGAGCCCACATTGATGATGCCGCCGCGCCCCTGCGCGCGAAGAATGGGCGCGAATACATGGCAGCCGTGGATCACGCCCCAGAGATTCACATCCATCGTGAACTTCCAGTCCTCCATGCTGACCTCGCCAATGGCCTTGCCACCAATGCCGATGCCGGCGTTGTTGATGACGAGCGTGGCGGGCGCGCCGAAATGCTTTTCCGCCGTGGTGGCCAGCGCCTCGACTTGCGCCAGCACGCCCACGTCGCACTTCGTGGCCCAAGCCTTGCCGCCAGCGGCTTCGATCAGCGACACGGTTTCCTTCGCGCTCGCCAGATTGATGTCGGCGCAGAGCAGCTGTCCGCCACGGCGGGCGAGTTCGAGTGCAAAGGCGCGGCCAATGCCACTGCCGGCGCCGGTGACGATGGCCAGGGCTTTGTTGGAGGGTTTTGACATGGCTTGAGGGGTCCGTGAGCGGGGTTGGTGCGATGCACAATCTCACGCGTAAACGTGACAGTCAACAATGTAATCGTCATTTCTGGTCACGCCGCTTCGTGTTGATGACGTCAGTGATGGCGGTACTCCTTCCCCCGAGGTCGGCGTTATCAAGAAATCGTCAAGCCTGGCGGCGCCATCCGGCGCTCGAACATCGGCACGCGGCGGGAGCCCACACCATGCGTTTCACCTTATTCACAGCAGCTCTTGCTGCTTTTGCGGGCATTGGCGCGGCACAGGCGGCAGAGCCCGCCAGCGCCACCATCAGCCCGGCCATGCCGGAAACCCGCTTTGAGAGCGGTCCGTTCCTCACCTCCGGCGGCGTCTTCTGCTCGGCCGTCGAGGGCTGCGACAGCTACGAACTCACCGTGGAGCTGCCGGCCAACTACGCCACCACCAATCCGCAGGCCATGCTGCGCATTGCCCTGGGCTGGGACTTCAAGCTGGATCTCTTCGTATTCGATCTGGTGGATCTCGACACCGGCATGTCGGCCGCCATGCAAAGCACCAGCACCGACCTCGGCAGCGAAACCATTTATGTACCGGCCGGCAGCGGCACCCGCCGGTTTCGACTTGATGTGAACCCGGCCGCGGCCAACAACAGCGTGGTGATTGGCCGCGTTGGTCTGTTCGATGGCCAGAACCTGGGCCTTCAGCCCAATCCCATCGGCCCCGGCGTGCCGCGCTACCAGGTGTATGCGCCGCCCGAAGGACTCTCCGGCAATACCGGCGAGCCCTCGGTGGGCTACAACCAGGCCAGCGGACAGTCGTTCATTCTCTCGGGCCTCAAGACCCTGTTCCTGCAATACCCGCAGAACCTCACGCCGGCACAGCCCCTGGCCTGCGAAGGCGAGTGGGAAGAGCGCAGCAGCGCGCTCACCAGCGTGACCACGCTCGACCCCATTGGCTACACCGACTCCCTGGTGCGCGGGCATGAAACCAGCCGCACCTGGATTGGCCAGCTGGCGGGTGCCAATAGCGTGATGGCCTTCAGCGACGATGATGGCGCCACCTGGACGCCCAACCAGGGCGGCCCCTTCGCGGCAGCGGTGGATCACCAGACCATCGGCGCTGGCCCGTATCCCGCGCCGCTCAATGCAGCACCCAATCCCATCTACCCCAACGCCTTCTATTACTGCGGGCAGGACGTGGCCTTCGCATCGTGCGCGCGTTCGGACAACGGCGGCCTCACCTTTGGCGCGCCCACGCCCGTCTACACCGTGGCGCAGTGCGCGGGTATTCACGGCCATGTGCGCGTGGGGCCTGATGGCTCGGTGTACCTGCCCAGCAAGGCCTGCGGCCCGAATGTGGCGATCAGCGTGTCGGAAGACGCCGGCACCACCTGGGTGCAGCGCCCGGTGCCCGACAGCCAGCCTTCCATCCGCGACCCCTCGGTGGCCATCGCCACGGATGACACCGCGTATTTCTGCTACTCCGACGGTGACCGCAACGCCCGCGTGGCAGTAACAAAGGACAAGGGCGAAACCTGGGGCCCGATTACCGATTTGGGCAAGGAGATGGGCATCAAGCACGTGATGTTCACCCACGCCATTGCCGGTGACGGCGACCGCGCCACCTGCGCCTACCTGGGCACCACCACCGAGGGCAACCCGGTGGCGCTGGATTTCCCGGGCATCTGGCATGTGTATTTCTCCACCACCTACGACGGCGGCGAAACCTGGGTGACGGTGAACGCCACGCCCACCGACCCCGTGCAGGGCGTGGGCGGCATCTGGAACTCCGGCGGCGGCAACGTCAACCGCAATCTGCTCGACTTCAACGAGATCACGCTCGACGAGCAGGGCTATCCCATCTACGGCTTTGCCGATGGCTGCATCGGCATCTGCGACATCGACCCCGTGCTCAACCCCTATGCCGCCTTCCCCAAGATTGCGCGGCAGATTGGCGGCAAGCCGCTGTATGCGGAGTTCGATGTGGCCGAGCCGCGCGCGCCCAACAACGCCTGCCTGGCCGGCCTGCGCACCCGTGACCGCACCCAGCTCAACTGGCGCGCGCCGGAGAACGGCGGTGCGGCCATCAGCCAGTACCGCATCTACCGCAGCACCGCGCCCGAGGTGGTGGTGAGCGAGGCAAATCTGGTGGGCACCACCGACGGTACGCCGGGCTTTATCGATGCGACGGCTGATCTTGCGGTGGAGAAGTACTACTACAAGGTGACCGCCGTAAACGCGCAGGGCGCGGGCATGGGCAGCAATGAAATCGAGCTGCCCATCGTGGTGCCGGTGCTGCAATCGCCCTGCGAGGTGCCGGGCATCACCATGGCCACCGACGTGACTGGCGACAGCAATGTGCCGGGCACGGATCTGCTCAGCTTGCACATCGCCGAGCCGCAGGCGCTGGACGGCAAGCTGCTGTTCCAGATCACGGCCGCTGGTGCGGCGGATGCGCCGCCGGGCACCATGTTCGCCGCGCTCTTCCACACGCCGGATCAGCCCATCTCCAACCCCAACGACCGCTTCGTGGGCATGGTGATGGATGCCGACGGACCGGTGTTTGTCTATGGCAACCGCACAGAACAGG
>CAMTXV010000126.1:0-9181 GCA_947085665.1 uncultured Sinobacteraceae bacterium
GCTCTTCCGATCTCATGTTGTTCCGCAAGCTCTCACTCACTGCTCTTCTCATCTGCCTCGTGCTGATTCCGCTCGGCGCCTATGTGCGTCTCAGCGACGCTGGCCTGGGTTGCCCCGACTGGCCCGGCTGCTATGGACACCTCGGCGTGCCGATGGCCGACCACCACATCGAGGCCGCCAACGCGGCTTTTCCCGAACGCCCGGTGGAAGTACACAAGGGCTGGAAAGAGATGATCCACCGCTACATCGCTGGCGCACTGGGTCTGGTGATCATTGGTCTGGTCATCACCGGCTGGCGGGGGCGCAAAGCCGGCCTGCCTTGGAAGCTGCCGCTGCTGATGTTGTTCTGGGTGCTCGTGCAGGGCGCACTCGGTGCCTTCACGGTGACCTGGAAAGTGATGCCGCTGATCGTCACCGCACACTTGCTTGGCGGCTTGATCATGATGGCGCTCACCTGGTTGCTGTGGCTGCGCCAGCGTGAAGCGGGGCGGCCCGCCGTGGCAACGCCCTCGTCATTCAAGCCCTTGGCAGTAATCGGCATGGCGCTGCTGACGGCGCAGATCTATCTCGGCGGCTGGACCTCCACCAATTACGCTGCGCTCGCCTGCAATGAGCTGCCCACCTGCACCGAAGGCCGCTGGTGGCCCGAGCAGCCGAACTACTACGAAGCCTTCCGCCCCTGGCATGAGCAGGGCCAGTACCAAAGCTACGAATACGGCGTGCTCGATCAACCCACGCGGCAGACCATCCACGCCGTGCATCGCCTCGGTGCCGTGGTGGTGGGTAGCGCACTGTTTGCCATGGGGCTGTTCTTCGCCCTGCGCGGTGGGCAGGCGCGCTGGAAGGGGCTGGGTTATTCCCTGATGGGTATGGTGGTGCTGCAGATCGTGCTGGGCCTGAGCGCTGTGCACTTCAGCCTGCCGCTGTGGGTGGCCACGGCACACAACGCCGGTGCCATGCTGCTGATGATGGTGTTGCTGTCGATCAACTTCCACGCCTGGCGCGGGGCGGCGCGAACGTGAGCGAGCCCCGGGTTTCCAGACTCACCGAGTACTACGAACTCACCAAGCCGCGGGTGGTGATGTTGATCGTGTTCACCGCCATCATCGGCATGTTCCTGGCCGTGCCCGGTATGCCGCCCTGGGACAAGGTCATCTGGGGCACGCTGGGTATCACGCTGCAATCGGCCGCCGCTGCCGCCATCAACCAGATCATCGATCGCGAAGTGGATGCGCGCATGGCGCGCACCTGCGGGCGCCCGCTGGTGACCGGGGGGCTGTCAGTGACTGAGGGCATCGCGTTTGCCACCGCACTGGGCTTGCTCGGCTTCGTGCTGCTGTGGGTGTTCGTCAACCCGCTCACCGCGTTGCTGACGCAGCTGGGTCTGGTGGGCTACGCCGGCATCTATACCCTGTGGCTCAAGCGCGCCACGCCGCAGAACATCGTCATTGGCGGTGCAGCAGGGGCCATACCGCCGGTGCTGGGCTGGACGGCCGTCACGGGCGAGTTGCACCCGCATGCACTGATCCTCTTCGGCATCATCTTCGCGTGGACGCCGCCCCACTACTGGCCGCTTGCCATTGCCCGCAAGGATGAGTACGCCGAGGCAGGCATTCCCATGCTGCCGGTCACGCATGGCGTGGAATACACGCTCACGCAGATTCTGCTCTACACCTTCATCCTGTTTGCCATCACCCTGCTGCCTTTCGTGAGCGGCATGAGCGGCCTGCCGTATCTCTTCGGCGCGGTCACGCTCGGTGCAGTGTTCATCGGCTATGCCTGGAAGCTCAAGTTCAAGCCGGAGACGGGTCTGGCAATGAAAACCTTCGGCTTTTCCATCGTCTATCTGATGGGCATCTTCACGCTGCTGCTGGTGGATCACTACCTGCCGTACTAAAAGCCGCACTCGCGCAGCTAAGCGAGTGCGGGCTGCGTGAACTGCTCAGAGGTTCTGATACACCGTGTATTCAAACTCGAAGAACAGCGGCATCGCCTTGACGTCGGCAAACGGCAGAATCTGCGTGAGAAACACGCCGGCAAGCTGCGTTGTCGGGTCGACCCAGTAATAGCAGTTCGACAGCCCCGCCCACATCAAGCTCCCGGCCTTGCGACCCGTGGGCATGGGCTTGGTGTTGATCATGTTGAGCAGCCCCCACTGCTGCGGGTTGTCCGGCGGCAGGGGCATGTCGTTGGTCAGCATGGGGTTGGCAGTGCGTATCGAGGGCACCACCAGCTCACCCATCTGGTTGCGGCTGAGCAGATCCACGGTTTCGGCCTTCAACACACGGCCGTTAACCACAGAGCCCCGGTTGAGCAGCATGCGCAAAAACTTCAGATAGTCGCCGACGGTGCTGTAGAGGCCGCTGCCCCCCATTTCGATTGGCGGCGGCGAAGGCATTTCGAGATCCAGCGGCACCAGCTGGCCGTCAACGCGCTGGTGAATCTTTGCCTTGCGCTCGCGCATGCCGGGCGACATCACGAAGCCGGTGTCTTGCATGGCCATGGGGCCGAACAGGTGCTCGGCGAAATACGCGCCCAGTGTCTGGCCGCTGGCAGCTTCAACCAGCTGGCCTACCCAGTCCAGGCTGATGCCGTACTCGAAGCGCGTGCCGGGGTCGAAGAGCAGCGGCAGGTTGAGCGAGGCCCGTTCGCAGCCAACGACACTGGGAATGCCCTCGCTCTGCTGATATCGCTGGATCTCTTCGCTCAGGAACTCATAGCCGAAGCCTGCGGTGTGCGTGAGCAGATGCCGCAGTGTGATCGCGCGCGTGGGCGCACGGGTGATCGGCTTGCCCTTGGCGTCAAAGCCTTCCAGCACCTGCTGCTGGCCGAGTACGGGCAGCCACTGGCTGGCGGGGCTTTCGAGGTCGAGCTTGCCTTGCTCCACCAGTTGCAGCGCCGCAGTAGCGGTGAGCGCCTTGGTCATGGAGGCGATCCAGCACACCGTGTCGGTGGTCATCACGGCGTCGAGATCGGCTGCACGCTTGCCGAAAGCGCCCTGATAGATCGCGCCCTCCGCATTGGTCACCATCGCAATCACACCGGGCACATCGCCTGCATCGGTAGCGCGCTTCAGCACTGCATCGAGCCTGTCTTTGAGCGACATCAGTTCTCTCCTCATTGGTTTATGGCGATTGGCGCCAGTTGCTTGGCGCGCACTCAGGCCTTGGCAGGCAGGAATTCCAGCGCGCCGTCATCCACGGGCTGACCCAGCAGCATCTGGGTGTCTTTGCCGTAGTGATGCAATACACGCCAGGGCAGATCGCGGCCTTGGCGCGGCAGTTGCGATTGTCCGCGCTGCACATAGCCCGAACCCAGCGAACTGAGAATGCTGTCGCCCTCGGCCTGTCCCGCGGGTGCGCGCGGGATGGCAACGGCAGCCCCCTCGGCGTCCATCTGCTTGATGAGACGGCAGATGAAGCTGGAGGACAGATCAGCTTTCAGCGTCCACGACGCATTGGTATAGCCAATGATCCAGGCCATGTTCGGCACGTCCTGCATCAGCGTGCCCTTGTAGGTCATGCTGCTGCTGATCTCGCGGGGTTGCTGGTCGATGCTCAGCTTGGCACCACCCAGCATCTGAATTTGCAGGCCGGTGGCCGTGATGATGATGTCGGCATCCAGTTGCTTGCCCGATTTGAGCTTGATGCCGGTTTCGTTGAAGGTCTCGATGTGGTCGGTCACCACGCTGGCGCGGCCTTCGCGAATGGCCTTGAACAGGTCGCCATCCGGCACGGCGCACAGGCGCTCGTCCCAGGGCATGTAGCGCGGCGTGAAGTGGCTCATGTCGGCATTCGGGCCAAGCTGCTTTCTCACGCTGTTGAGCAGAAAGGCGCGGGCCTTTTCCGGCCAGCGCTTGGACGCCACATACATCATCCGCTGCACCACGATGTTGCGTTTGCGGGCCATGGCAAACACCCAGCTTTTGGGCAGCACTTTGAGCAGCACGGCTGAAAGTGCGTCGTGATCGGGCAGGGAGAACACGTAGCTGGGTGAGCGTTGCAGCATGGTGACGTGTGCGGCCTTGTCGGCCATGGAGGGCACCACGGTAACGGCGGTGGCGCCGCTGCCGATGACCACCACCCGCTTGCCCGCGTAGTCGAGGTTCTCGGGCCAGAACTGGGGATGGATGCGCTGCCCCTGGTAGCGCTCGATGCCTGGGAAGTCCGGCAGAAAGCCCTGGTCGTAGTTGTAATACCCGGTGGCACCCACCAGGAACTTCGCCTTGTAGGTTTTCACCTCGCCGGTGGTCTCTTCGGTGGCGGTGACGCTCCAGCACTGCTCCTTGCTGCTCCAGTCCATGGCCGTGGTCTTGAGCCCGAACTGCACTTTTTTGTCGATGCCGTACTCGCGCGCGGTGTCTTGAATGTATTGCCGCAGCGAGGGGCCATCGGCCATGACCTTCAGCCGGTCCCACAGGCGGAAGTTGAAGCAGAAGCTGAGCATGTCGGTATCGGAGCGGATGCCCGGATAGCGGAACAAATCCCAGGTGCCGCCGATGGCCTGGCGCCGCTCCAGAATGGCCACCTTTTTGTCGGGGCACTCGCGCGCCAGGTGTGCGGCGGTGCCAATGCCAGACAGGCCGGCACCAATAATCAGGACATCAAACGTTTGGGTCATTGCCATCTCCTCGCTGTAATGGGGTGCTGCCTGTAGATCTTCAGGCTTCTCTTTTTGCCTGCCGACTGTGCACTGGACAAGGTGCACAGGCTTGACACCTTGAGACAAAAAATTGATCGTTTGAGACATGACAGCCATGGTGCGGGCCAGCGGATTACGGGGGTATGAGGCCTTGATGCGAAGGCTCGGCGCCGATCCCGCCGCCATGCTGCGCCGCTACCGCATCGCGCCGAAGCTGTTGCAGGACGACGATGCCCTGCTGCCGCTGCGCTCGGTGGTGCATCTGCTCGAAGCCAGCGCCAGCAGCACCCAATGCCCCGATTTCGGCCTTCAGCTGGCAGAGGCGCAAGACATCTCGGTGTTGGGTCCGGTGGCCATTGCCATGCAGAACGCACCGACGGTGGCGAGCGCGCTGGACACCGCATCGCGCTACCTCTTCGTGCACAGCCCCGGCATGTCGCTCACCGTGCACCCCCGCAGCCGTCTGGTGCCCAAGGCGGTGGAACTGCGATTCGAATTGCAGGTGCAGGGCCAGTCCGCGCAGCGGCAGACCATGGATGTCTGCCTGGCCGATGTGCATCACATGGTGGAGCTGCTCGCGGGTGATCGCAGTGGATTGCTGGCGGTGGCACTACCGCACGCGCCGCTGGCGTCGCTCAGTGTGTATCAGCGCTTCTTCGGCGCGCCGGTGCATGTTGAGCAGCCGCATGGGGGGCTGCATATCGCGCGCGCCACGTTCGATAAAAGCCTGCAAGGCGTGAACCATGCGCTGCGCAAAATTGCGGTCGATTACCTGGCCGTCAACTTCGGCAATCCCACCCAGACCGTCGCCATGCGGGTGCGTCATGCATTGCAACGCACACTGGGCACACCGCAGAGCGACAAGGTCTCGGTCGCCGCACTGCTTGGCATGCACCCGCGCACCCTGCAACGCCATCTCACCGCGGAAGACACCTGCTTTGACGCCCTGCGGGAAGCGGTGCAGCAGGAGCTGGCGCAGCGTTATCTCAGCGAAACCCGCATCCCGCTCGGCCAGCTGGCGGCGCTGCTGGGCTATTCCGAGCAATCGGTCTTCAGCCGCGCCTGCCGCCGCTGGTTTTACATGACTCCGTCGGCATTGCGGCGCGAGGCGAGGCGCTAGCGCGTTGACCGATGAACGATCGCAGCGTCGCGATTGCTCACGCGTCAACGCGTAATCACTAAAGCACTTCCGCGTTCAGGTCGTGTGCGTTGGCCTGAATGACTTCGGCCTTCACGATTTGTCCTGGCTTCAGAATGCGGTCTGCCGAGAGATACACCTTGCCGTCAATCTCCGGCGCATCTGCCCAGCTGCGGCCCGTGACGATGCCCTCGTCGTCGATCTCGTCGACCATCACCTCAATCACGCTGCCGATCTTCTTCTTGAGCTTGGCCTTGCTGATGCGCGCCTGGGTCTGCATGAAGCGCTTGAGGCGATCCTGCTTCACGTCTTCCGGCACGTCGCCGCCAATCTTGTTGGCTGTGGCGCCTTCCACGGCGGAATAGGTGAAGCAGCCGGCGCGGTCGATCTTGGCTTCCTTCAACCAGCCCAGCAGCTCTTCAAACTGCGCTTCGGTTTCACCGGGGAAGCCGACGATGAAAGTGCTGCGAATCGTGATGTCGGGGCAGATGCTGCGCCAGGCCTTGAGACGGGCGAGGGTGTTCTCGCTCGATGCCGGGCGCTTCATGGCCTTCAGCACTTCCCGCGAGGAATGCTGAAAGGGGATGTCGAGGTAGGGGAGGATCTTGCGCTCGGCCATGAGCGGGATGATCTCGTCGACATGCGGGTAGGGATACACATAGTGCAGGCGGCTCCAAACACCCAGCTCGCCCAGCCCCTTGCAGAGGTCGAGCATGGAGGTGCGGTATTCCTTGTCGCGCCACATGGCGGACTCGTACTTGCGGTCCAGACCATAGGCGCTGGTGTCCTGCGAGATCACCAGCAGTTCCTTCACGCCGCCCTTTACCAGACGCTCGGCTTCTTTCAGCACGTCATCAATGCGACGCGAGTCCAGCTTGCCGCGCATGCTGGGAATGATGCAGAAGCTGCACTTGTGGTTGCAGCCTTCGGAAATCTTGAGATACGCGTAGTGCTTGGGCGTGAGCTTCACCCCCTGCGCCGGCATCAGGTCAAAGCGCGGATCGTGCTTGGGCGGCACCGCAAAGTGCACCGCCTTCATCACCGCCTCGTAGTTCTGCGGCCCGGAGATCGACAGCACGTCGGGATATTTTTCGAGGATCAATCCCTTCTTGGCGCCTAAGCAGCCGGTGACGATCACCTTGCCGTTTTCGGCCATGGCCTCACCAATCGCATCCAGCGATTCCTGCACCGCGCTGTCGATGAAGCCACAGGTATTGACGATGACCACATCGGCCGCCTCATAGGTGGGCGAGGTCTTGTAGCCCTCGGCGCGCAGCTGGGTGAGGATGCGCTCAGAGTCCACCAGCGCCTTGGGGCAGCCCAGCGAGACGATGCCCACCTTGGGCGTTTTGCGGGAGGGTGTGGCGAGGGACATGGCTGGCAGGTGCGGGCGGCGGGCGCGCAGTTTAGCGTCGTGCAGGCGATTGCCGCGGATGGGGACCTCTGTCCATCGGCCGGCCGGCAGGTATTTCTGCCCAATCGGTCCCATGGTGCGCTTATTGCGTCTAGAGTCGAGCAATTCTTGGCCGGCAGGACGCTAGCCCATCCCCCTCCGATGGAGCGTTCCGTATGTCAATTTTTCATCTGCCCCGCCGGGCACTGTTTGTACTTGCCGTGCTCGCCCAGGGTGCTGCCCAGGCCGCAACGCCCGCCAGCGGCACGCTCTCGCCAACCACGCCGGAGCTGAGCTACACCTACGGCCCCAACGCGGTGTCCAACCCCAGCGCCACGGCAGAGCTCACTTGCCAGAACCCGGTGCTGGCCTGCGACGCCTATGCGCTGACGGTAGAGATTCCCGCCGGCGCGCCGGCCATGACCATGACGATTTCCACCGCATGGGGTGTCGCCTCTGACGACTACGACCTCTACCTGCTGAACGCCGAAGGCGTTGAAGCCGGCAGCTCGGCCGGCTCCGCCAATCCCGAAACTTTCACGGTGCCTGCGGTTTCCGGCACCTACACCGTGCGCGTGGTGCCGTTCGCGGTGACTGGCAGCACGGCCACCACCACCATCACGCTCGCGGCAGCCACTGGCGGCGGCGGCGGCATGACGCCTGGCCCCGTCGTGGTGCCGGCCACGGGCCTTGCCCCGCGCTACAAGATTCACGTCGCTCCCACCGGCCTCGCGGGCGATGCCGGCGAGCCCACGCTGGGCTACAACCCGCTGACCAAACGGGTGATGTTCATTGCCTTCACCCAGGCCAACCGCGTTACCTTCAAGGAAAACCTGCCGGCTCCGGCAGATGCCCTGAACGCCACGCTGCCCGAAAGCTGCGATGCCACCTGGGAGGACAAATCGGGCCTGATCACCACCCTGAACACGCTGGACCCGCTGATGTACACCGACAAGGTCACGGGCCGCACTTTCAACTCCCAGCTCAGCGGCGCCAACAGCCTGTTTGAGTACAGCGACGACGATGGCGAGAACTGGACCCCAGGCCAGATCGGCCCGGCCAATGGCGGCGCCGACCACCAGGGCATGGTCACCGGCCCGTATCCGGCCAACTTCCCGGTGCCTGCTGCGGCGCGTCCTTTCCCCAACGCCTTTTATTACTGCTCGCAGTCGGTGGCGACCGCGTTCTGCGCCCGCAGCGATGATGGCGCACAAACCCAGGGCCCCGGCTTCACCTTCAAGAATCTCGACTGCGCGGCCGGCGGCCTACACGGTCACCCACAGGTGGCCCCGGATGGCACGCTCTACATCCCGGACAGCTCGCAGTGCCTTGCCTCTACCGGCATCGACGGCTCTTCCGGCAAGGCCATCATCCACCGCAGTCTCGATGCCGGCGTGACCTACGAGCAGTTCCCGCTGCCCGAAAGCACCGGCGGCGCGGGCTCCGACCCCTCCATCGGCATTGCCACCGATGGCACCGTGTACTACTGCTACGAAAACGCAGATGGCCGTGCGCGCATGGCCGTGTCGAAAGACCGTGGCGAGACCTGGATCAACGACACTGACATCGGTGCCGCTGCCGGTCTGGTGGCCACGCGCTTCCCTGCCGCCATTGCCGGCGACCCCGATCGCGCGGCCTGTGCCTTTCTCGGCACCACCACCGAAGGCCCCTCGGCCTCGCTGGCCTTCACGGGCGTCTGGCATGGTTACATCGCCACCACCTATGACGGCGGCGAGACGTATCACCTCGTCAATGTCACGCCCAATGACCCCATCCAGGGCCATGGCGGCGTGGGCCCCGACGGCACCAACCGCAACCTGCTCGACTTCAACGATCTTGAGATCGACGAACGTGGTCGTGTGCTGTTTGCCTATGCCGATGGTTGCGTGGGCGGCTGCGTGATTGACCCCGCTGCCAACAGCTTTGCCGCCAAGGGCTCGCTGGTGCGCCAGAGCGGCGGCCGCACGCTGCTCTCGGCCTTCGATGACATGGCCGACACGCAATACAAC
>CAMTXV010000127.1:0-14756 GCA_947085665.1 uncultured Sinobacteraceae bacterium
GACGCTCGATCAGGGTGATTTCGTTGGAGCTGGCCAGCTCTTCCATGCCGCGGAAGGGCTTGTGCTGACCGATGATCAGCTTGCCGGGGCCCACGTTAGTGCCAATCCACATTTCGCGGAAGCTGGTGCCAGCGCCGGCGGCGGTGAAGTCGTTTTCAAACTTGTATTCCCAGCCGTAGGCCTTGCCCGACAGGGTCAGGTAGGTGCGGCGGAAAGCGGCGCCGCCACGGTTGGTCAGTGCGTTGGAGCCGAAGGTGGCGCCTTCGTCTTCGGAGAAGCTGTAGTAGTCGAACTGGATGCGGCCGTTGACATTGGCCTCGAAGCGACCGTCTTCGGTCTTGACCTTGATGCCGCCGGCGGTGGTCGCAGCATCGGCATACACGGTGCTGGCGGCGCCAGCGAGAATCGTCACGGCGAACAGCTTGAACGTCTTGCTCATCTTGAATCTCCCATGGGGTTTGAAGTGTGTGCAGCTCTTTTTTTGAAACTTGAGCCCCGCGCTCAGACCGGCTCCCACCTCTGGGAGCCAGCCTGACTACGATGGGGCGGTGCCGCTTTACTGCAGCTTTGCGAGCTCTTTGGCGACGAACGAGGCGGGCATGGGGATGTAGCCATCCTTCACCACCGTGTTCTGGCCGGTCTTGGAGAGCACCATCTTGAAGAACTCCAGTTCCAGCGGGCCCAGCGGCTTGTTGGGCGCCTTGTTGACGTAGACGTAGAGGATGCGGGCAAGCGGATACTTGCCGTTGACGGCGTTCTCTTCGCTGGCTTCCTCAGCCGGGCTGCCTTCCTTCTTGGAGAGCGGCAGGGCGCGCACGCCGGCGGTCTTGTAGCCGATGCCGGAGTAGCCGATGGCGTTCAGACCGCCTGCAACCGACTGAACCACCGAAGCGGAACCGGGCTGCTCGCCCACGGTGTTCTTGAAGTCACCCTTGCAGAGGCCGTTTTCCTTGAAATAGCCGTAGGTGCCAGACACCGAGTTGCGGCCGTACATCTGGATGGGCTTCGAAGCCCAGTCACCGGTCAGGCCGAGGTCGCCCCAACGCTTGGCATCCTTGCCGCCGCACTTGCGGGTGGCGCTGAAGATGCCGTCCACCTGCGGGATCGTCAGGCTCTTGATCGGGTTGTCCTTGTTCACAAACACCGCGAGGGCGTCGATGGCCACGCCGATGGCGGTGGGCTTGTAGCCAAACTTCTTCTCGAAGGCCTGGATTTCCTGGTCCTTCATGGCACGGCTCATGGGGCCGAAGTTGGCGGTGCCTTCGGTGAGTGCCGGCGGTGCGGTGGACGAGCCTGCGCCCTGGATCTGCACGTTGACGTTGGGGTAGAACTTGTTGAAGTCTTCAGCCCAGAGGGTCATCAGGTTGTTCAAGGTGTCGGAACCAACCGAGCTCATGTTGCCGGAAACGCCGGAAACAGCCTTGTAGTCGGGCAGCGCGGCATCAACGCGGGCTGCGGCGGAGGTGGCGACTGCGCTGGCGGCAAGGCCGAGAGCGACGGCAAAAGCTTTCAATTTCATTCAGGTACGCCTCATTGCGGGGGGAGCGCAGCGATGGTGTCCCGCTGCGGTGTAAAGCTTATGAAAGGGGGGTGAAGGAATTGTGACAACGCACCGTCTCGGTGCCTGCGGGTGAGGGCGGCCCGCGTTGCGGGCCTGTGAGGGCGTCGCTATACGGCGGTGAGGGCGCGCCTTCGGCGCTATGAGGGCGCTTCGCTTCGCTCGCTGTGAGGACGGGCGCGGTGCGCCCTTTGAGGAAAGTCAAAAGCAGCAAGCAGCGCGCTTTGCTCCCGCTTTATGCTTTTCCTCACAGCGCCGAAGGCGCGTCCTCACAGCGAGCGAAGCGAAGCGCCCTCACGCACAGCGCTATCGGCCACCTGCTGCACCCGGTGCAGCGGAAAGTGGCAGGTGAACGTGCTGCCCACCCCCACCTCGCTTTCGATCTTCAGCCGCGCCTCGTGCCGCTCCAGTGCGTGCTTGACGATCGACAGCCCCAGGCCGGTGCCACCGCTGGCGCGCGAGCGGCCCACATCCACCCGGTAGAAGCGCTCGGTGAGTCGCGGCAGGTCGTCTTCGGAAATGCCAATGCCGGTGTCGGCCACGCTGTAGTAGGCCCCTTCGGCATCGGCCCACCAACGCACCCGCACAATGCCCCCTGCCGGGGTGTAGTGACTGGCGTTGGCGATCAGGTTGGTAAAGATGCTCTGCACTTCTACATCGCGGCCCAGCAGGCAGACGTTGGGGGCAATCTCGCTTTCAAAGCGATGCTGCCCCTTGGATACCGCCCGGGCATCGTCGACCGAGCGCTGAAGCATGGCCGGCACATCGAGCACATCAAGCCGTGCCTGCTGGCCTTCAGACTCCAAGCGCGCGAGCTTCAGCAGATCGGCAATGAGCGCTTCCATGCGCTGCGCCTGGCCGCGCATCTCGCTGATAGGCACCGCCCAAGGCGCCAGCGGGCCGGTGCTATCGGCTCCCATCATGTCGAGATAGCCGCGCAGCACCGTCAGCGGCGTGCGCAGCTCATGGCTGGCGTTGGCCACGAAGTCTCGGCGGATGGTGTCGAGCCGGCGCAAATCCGAGATATCCCGCACCACCAGAAGCCGCTGCCCATTGCCGTAGGGAATGATGCGGTACGACAGCAGCACCGCCGTATTGATGGGGGACGGTGCCTCCACCTCGCCGCTGTAGTCGCCGCTGGCGAAATAGGTGGTGAACGCGGGGTGACGGATGAGGTTGGCGACGCGCTGGCCGAAATCCTGCGGGCTGCGCAGGCCCAGCAAGGTGCGACCGGAGGTGTTGAACCACATGATCTCGCCGCGAACCGACAGCACCACCGCCCCATCGGGCAGTGCCTCGGTGGAAGCCTGGAACTCCGAGACAATGGCGGCCAGCCGCTTCTTGCGCTTTCGGTTGCGCTTTTGCAGCGTCAGCAGGCTTTCGAACACCTCGCCCCAGATGCCGCCTGGCTCGGGCAGCTCCACCTGCTTCGGCGCAGCAAACCATTTGCGCAGGGCGGCCAGGTAGCGCAGGTGCATGAGCAGATACAGCATCAGCCCCAGCCCGATACCCAGCAGCCAATGGCCGAACAGACCGCCGACGAGCATGCCCAGCAAGCCGCGAAGGGCAGCCTTGAAGAGTTCCTGCTGAAGCGCGGGCGTCATGCCTTAGGCCACGACGCGGCTACACCTTGTCGGAGAAGCGGTAACCCGTGCCGCGCACCGTCTGGATCATGTTGTCGTAGCCGTACGGCTGCAGGGCCTTGCGCAGGCGGCGGATGTGCACGTCCACGGTGCGCTCTTCCACGTACACGTTCTGACCCCAGACGCGATCCAGCACCTGCTCGCGGGTGTAGACCCGTTCCGGGTGGCTGATGAAGAAGTGCAACAGGCGGTATTCCGTGGGCCCCAGCTTGATGGGCTCACCCTTGGCCGTCACGCGCTGGCTGGCGGCATCGACCTCCAGCCCCGCCACCGACAGGCGCTCTTCCACCCCGCCCGGCATCGCGCGGCGCAGTACGGCCTGGATGCGGGCGATGAGTTCGGGGAAGGAGAACGGCTTGCTGACGTAGTCGTCGGCGCCGATATTCAGTGCGCGCACCTTGTCTTCTTCTTCGGCGCGGGCGGTGACCATGATGATGGGGATGTCTTTCGTGGTCGCGCCGTTCTTCAGCTCCTTGGCGTATTCCACACCGGAAAGCCCCGGCATCATCCAGTCGAGCAGAATCAGATCGGGCCGGGATTCGGCAATGCGCAGGCGTGCTTCCTGGGCATTGGCGGCGAGCGTGATGCGGAATTCCGCCCTTTCGAGCGCGAAGCGCAGCATGTCGCGGATGGAGGATTCATCCTCAACCACCAGAATCTGCTTGTTTTGCATTCCCATAGCTCTGATTAGACCCTACGAATCAGAGTATTAGCAACGTATGACAGCGCCGTGAAAAAGCTGTCACATGTCGCGGCCGTGACATCCGCGTGACAGACCTACTGACGCCGGACCACTACGCTGCCGGCCGAGTAGCCGGCGCCAAAGCCCGAGAGCAGGCCCACATCGCCAGGAGCGAAGTCGGCATGGTGCTTGTGGAAGGCAATGATGCAGCCAGCCGAGCTGGTATTCGCATACTCGTCGAGAATCACGGGCGCCTCGGTTTCAGCCGGGTCGCGGCCCAGCACGCGCTTGGCAATGAGCTGGTTCATCGAGAGATTCGCCTGGTGCAGCCAGAAGCGCTTCACCTGGTCGGGCTTCAGGCCGAGATCGGCGAGATGACTGGCCAGAAGCTCCGAAACCATCGGCACCACTTCCTTGAACACCTTGCGACCCTCCTGATTGAACAGGGTGTCGCTCCAGCTGCGGGGTGTTTCTTCCGCGATATTCAGAAAGCCGAAGTTGTTGCGGATGTTGTTGCTGAACTGGGTCTTGAGACGCGTACCCAGCACCTCGAATTTCTCCGGGGCCACCGCCGTGTCGAGCGGCTCCACCACCACAGCGGTGGCGGCGTCGCCAAAGATGAAATGGCAGTCGCGGTTGCGCCAGTTGTGGTGACCGCTGGTGATTTCAGGGTTCACCACCAACGCGCACTTGGCGTTACCCATGCGCACCGCATCCACCGCGGCCTGGATGCCGAAGGCGGCGGAAGCGCAAGCCACGTTCATGTCGTAGCCAAAGCCCTGGCTGCTGCCGATGTGGGCCTGCATTTCCACGGCCACCGCCGGATAAGCCCGTTGCAGGTTGCTCGCGGCGACGATGACGAAGTCGACATCCGCACCCGTGCGGCCAGCCTTGGCCAGCGCTTCGTGCGCGGCGATGCCGCCAATCTCCACCATCAGCGAGGGTTCGTCGTCGCTGCGGGTGCGGATGCGCGGGCGCATGCGGTCGATATCCAGCGTGCCGGCTTTGTCGATGTTGTAGCGGCTCTTGATGCCGCTGGCCTTGAAGATGAACTCGGTAGACGACATCGGCAGCTCGGCTGCCGTGCCCGCTGCAATGGCGGCCGCATTGGCGGCATTTTCGCGCGTGGCCCAGGCGTTGTAGCAGGCCACCAGCTCGTCGTTGCTGATGGATTCGGCCGGCGTATACAGGCCTGTGCCCGTGATCGCGACACGTGTCATGGAGCTCATCCTCAGCTTGGGGGGCGCAGAGTGTCGCTTACCGGGGGGCGCTATCGCCAGCCTGCACCGCGCAGGGCGGTCTTGAGCGCCTCACGGGTAGCCGCCTCGTGGCGGATCGACAGGTGCGAGCCCTGGTACCACTGCACCGGAACCTGCCAGTGCCGGGCCAGCAACAGCGGTTGGTCGGGTGTCACGATGCGGTCGGCCGCGGCGGCAAAAATATGCAGGCGCTCCCTCGCAGGCAGCGCTGGGCGGGCGAGTGGTGACACCACTTGCAGAATCTCGCGGTAACGCGCTTCGGTGAGACCGTGCTGCGCATAGAACTGGTCGTGCAGCATGGGTAGATGCCGCCACAGCACGCCGGCGGGGTCGGCCAGCGGCACGCCACCTACCACAAACTCCAGCTCGGCTTCGAAGCCGGCCAGCAAGGCGGCGTTGTAGCCGCCGAGCGAAACGCCATACACGCCGATGCGGGGCGCAGCCTCGCGGTCCCGCAGCCAGGCAATGGCGCGGCGGATGTCCCACAAGGCCTGGGTCTGCGCATGAACAAGATCCAGCAGATCACCATCCAGATACTGGTCGCCCGACTTGCGGCCTACCTTGCGCGGCCCGTGCAGGGGCAGCGTTGGCAGCAGCAGATTGAAGCCCATCTTCTTGTGCAGCACCTCGGGCGGGAACAAACCGAAGTCCATCCAGTTATCGCCCATGCGATAGCCGTGAATGCACAGCAGCCAGGGGCGATCGGCACCAGGGTGGCGAAACACCCGCAGCACGCTGCGCTGGTTCGCGACCAGGCCTGTCCAGGCGGCAGCACCCGGCAGCTCAGACCGCGGCACGAAGCCGCTCGGGTAGCTCACGCGCTCAAAGGCCATGCCCTTGTAGCGGCGGGCCTCGGTGGTGACTGCATCGGGCCGCGAGGGGTTTTGGTGGTAGCTGGCGGGGTCTGCACTCCAGCCCTGCTCTTTCAGCACCGCTTCAAGACGCAGGCCTTCGAGGCACATGGCCTCGGCAGCCGGCCCGGCGGGGATCTTGGCGACTCCCACGAAATAGGCCAGCAGCGCCTCGTCGACCGCCGCCTTGGCATCCACCGAGGCGCGCGCCTCCGGCGGCTCGGCGCTTTCATACAGCGGCTCGTTGCGCAGTGCGACGCGGCCAGCGGTGACAAAGGCCCAGGCGGACAGTACGCCGGCAATCAGTGCTGCCCACCCGCCGCCGAAAAGGAGTGCCGGCAGCGCCAGCAACGTGCCCAAGGCGCCGCCCGCCGCATGCAGCTGGTGCACGCGCACGTCATGAATCTTGGCAAACAGCGCGATGGCGGCCGCCACCAGATAGGCCACCGGCAGCACCGCGAAAGGCCACCAGGCCCAGCCGCTAGAGCCAAAAGCCCAGACCAGCGCGGCCGCCGTGGCAACCAGTGCGCGCGGCTGCGTGGCCGGCGGGGCCGGCTGGCGACGGCCCACCCGCTTCACGGCGTTGCGCGCAGCGCGAGCGTGGCGCGGGCCAGGGCAGCGCCAGTGGCGGCGGCAAGCTCGGCAGTCTTGGCGTCCACAAGCTTGCCATCGGCATCGAAGGCCTTGCCCGCCTCATTCACCGAGAGCGTGTCTGGCAGCACGATGCAGCCCAGGTAGCCCAGCACTTCGCGCAGCTGGCGCACCGAACGCACCGCCCCCCAGCGCCCGGTGGTAGCGCCGGCCACGATGGCCGGCTTGTTCTTGAACACCGAGCCGGGTGCCGCGCCCGGCAGCGGGCGGGAAACCCAGTCGATGGCGTTTTTCATCAGCGCCGAATAGCCGCCGTTGTACTCCGGCTCGGCAATGAGAAATCCGTCGGCCTGAGCAAACAGGTTCTTGAGGGTCACTGCGGCCGGGGGCAGGCTGTGCTCGATGTCTTCGTTGAAAACCGGCAGCACGAAGTCGGCCCAGTCCACCACGGTGACGCTGGCGCCAGCGGCGCTAGCACCCGCCGCCATCGCGCGCACCAGCTTGAGATTGTAGGAAGCGCTGCGGGCGCTGCCCGAGAGTGCAAGCAGTTGAATGGTCATTGGCCGGAGAGCATTTGGATGGAAATGAAATAGGAGATCAGCACCGCCGCGACGAACGCCGCCTGCGCCCACCAGTGCCAGGCTTGCCGGCGCCTCAGGCCCCAGGCGCCCAGGCCTGCGGCGAGGGTGATGGCCATGTAGGCCACGGTGAGGATGAGCAGGCCCATCATCGAGTCGCGCTGTTCGGGAGCGACATCCATATGAAAAGCCAGCAGCAGGGCACTGACTCCCACCCCGATGGCCATGGAAGCGCCGAGCACGGCGAAGGCAATATCCAGTACGAACAGGTAACGCAGCATGTTCAAGCCTTCGATTTGGTGAGTTTGCGCAGCAGCCGCACCGGGGGAAACACCTCGCGAACCACCTTGGGCTGGGCCAGGCCCACGCGCAGCAGGCTCATGGCAAAGGTGCGTACGATGCGGTCGCGATGCGCGAAGACGGAATCGACCATAGGCACCCGTCGATCGTTCATCACAGTGACCGATTCCTCCGGGGTGTCGCCGTAGTTGATCTTGAAGGTAAGACGCACATCAAGCGGCTCGCGAACGCGCTTCTTGCGGGGCTGGGTGGGGGCTTTAGCTATCATCTGGGGATGAACGTCTCGAACGCGAATGCCACAACTGCCGTAGACCCCGCCGACCATCTGGTGGTGTTTGCCCATGGCAAGGAAAGCGGCCCCTGGGGCACCAAGATCACCGCGCTGGCCGAAGTGGCAAAACGCCGTGGCTATGCGGTTCTGAGCCCGGATTATAGCTTCACCCCCGACCCCGGCACGCGGCTCGGTCATCTACTGACGCTCAAACCCGCTGCCCGCAAAACACTCGTGCTGGTGGGTTCCAGCATGGGCGGCTATGTGAGCGCTATGGCCTGCGAAGCCTTGAAGCCAACCGCCCTGTTCCTGATGGCACCCGCGCTCTACTTCCCAGGGTGGGACGATGAGCCAAGGGGCATTCCCCCTCTGACCAGCGTGGTGCACGGCTGGGGCGATGACATCGTGCCGGTCGAGCGCGGTCAGCGGTTTGCAACGCGGCACCGGGCCGCCCTGCACCTCATCGATGCCGACCACGGCCTCAATGCGCAATTACCCCTACTCTGCGAGCTGTTCGACCACCTGTTGGTCCAGGCTCTGGAAACTTCGCAAGCATGAATGCCCCACTCCATATTGGTCGCCCCCTGCTGACGGGCAGCCAGCGCAAAAGGCTGGAGACGGTCTACGGCAAGGCCGAGTATCACGTCTCCCTCGGCAGCAGCGCGCTGGCATTCCGTATCGGCGAGTACAACGCCGCAGCCGAGCGGGTGCTGCTCAACCAGCTGCCGGCGCGCAGGCATTGGAGCATTCTCACGCCCTGCAACCCGCGCTCACAGGAAGCCACGGCGGAAATCAACAGCTTCTACTATCACGAGCTGCGCGATGCCCTGGCCGCACGCAGCAACGAGTGGGTGGCGGCCATCAACCACGACCCCCAGGGGAGCTGGCCTGATGAACCCGGCTTTGCCATTGCCGATGCCGACCCTTTGTGGCTGCAGGAACTCGGTCAGCGCTTCATGCAGAACGCCTATGTCTCGGCGCGTATCGGCGAGCCGCTCCGGCTGGTCTGGGTGGCCTGAACCCTAGAGCGCGCCGCGACCTGTGGCATAGGCCGCCACAAATTCCGCCGGCTGGCGCTTGGGACGGCCTGTGGTGAAGTCCACACAGATGAAACGGCTGGTGGCGCGCAGCACGGTCTTGCGGTCTGCAACACGGATGATCTGATAGCGCCGCCACATGTCGAGCCGGCCAGTGTTCTCGTGAATCCAGGTGGCACTCACCAGCGCGTCGCCGGCAAAGGTGGCCGCGAGGTAGTCCAGCTCATGACGGTGCACCACGCAGCCAGTATTGAGGGCGCGGTACGCCTCCCAGCCCAGGCCCAGCGCATTGGAATGCTCCCAGGCAACGTCCTCAAGCCACTTCAAATAGTTGACGTTGTTGACGTGACCAAAGCCATCGAGATGTTCGGCCGTGACCGTGATGGATCGGGTGAAGGGGCGGGCAATATCCCAGGGCAGGTCGGCGGGGTTGAGGGCGTCGGTCATGGCGCAAGAATAGGGGTTTAGCGGGGCGCTCGAAGGAGCCCTTGCCGCTCGCGCAGACGGGGCCTACACTGCGCGCCCTTCAATCCGGACTCAATTGGTCTAGATTCGTGCTCAAGCTCGGCAAACTCACTGACTACGCCACGGTGCTGCTGGCGGCGATGGCCGCCGCACCCGAGCGTTTGCACGCCGCGCAAGATCTCGCCCAGCGCACCGCCATTGCCGCCCCCACCGTCGCCAAGCTGATGAAACAGCTGCAGCGCGGCCAGCTGGTGGAATCGGTGCGGGGTGCCAAGGGCGGCTACCGCCTGCTGCGCGCGCCGCAGGCCATCACCGTGGCCGATGTCATCCGCGCGCTGGAAGGCCCCATTGCCGTGACCGACTGCGCCGTGCACGGCAGCTGCGCCCTGGAAGCAGGCTGCGGAGCCAAGGCGCCCTTTCTTCTCATCAACGCCGCCGTCACCCAGGCGCTCGAAGCCGTGAGCCTGGCCGATATGGCCGCTTCGCTCGTGCCCCCCTCGCAAAAGGCGGTATCGGCCCAAGAATTTCCCCTCCATTTCCACCCAGCCAACAGTCAATCGACTCGCCAGGTGAACGCCCATGCCCGCCGCCGCTGAAATACTGCCCCCCAAAGTGATCCAGGCGGATGTCATTGCCGCCATTGAAGCCCGGCGCGAATACACGCCCGGCTTCGTGACCGACATCGCCAGCGATACCGTCGCGCCCGGCCTGTCGGAAGACACCATCCGCGTGATCTCGGCCAAGAAGAAGGAGCCGCAGTGGCTCTTGGACTGGCGCCTGGCTGCCTACCGCAAGTGGCTCACCATGACGCCGCCGGACTGGGCCAAGGTGAAGGTGCCGCCCATTGATCTGCAGGCCATCAGCTACTACAGCCAGCCCAAGAACCACAAGGACGCACCGAAGTCGCTGGCGGAGGTCGACCCCAAGCTTTTGGAGACCTACAAGAAGCTGGGCATTCCCCTACACGAGCAGGCCACCCTGGCTGGTGTGGTGTCCGACCTACCCATGCCGGGTGCGAATGTGGCAATGGATGTGGTCTTCGACTCGGTGAGTGTCGCCACCACCTTCAAGGCCAAGCTGCGCGAGGCAGGAGTCATCTTCTGCCCCATTTCCGAAGCCGTGCAGCAGCATCCGGAACTGGTGCAGAAGTATCTGGGCACCGTGATTGGCACCGGCGACAACTACTACGCCGCGCTCAACTCGGCGGTGTTCACCGACGGCAGCTTCGTGTTCGTGCCCAAGGGCGTGCGCTGCCCGATGGAGCTTTCCACCTACTTCCGCATCAACGAGAAGAACACCGGCCAGTTCGAGCGCACGCTCATCATCGTCGAGGACGATGCCAAGGTGAGCTATCTCGAAGGCTGCACCGCGCCGCAGCGCGACGAGAACCAGCTGCATGCGGCAGTCGTTGAACTGGTGGCCCACGACCGCGCCGAGATCAAGTATTCGACCGTGCAGAACTGGTATCCCGGCGACGAGAACGGCGTCGGCGGCATCTACAACTTCGTCACCAAGCGCGGCGAGTGCCGGGGTGTCGACAGCAAGATTTCCTGGACGCAGGTCGAGACCGGCTCGGCGATCACCTGGAAGTATCCGAGCTGTGTGCTGCGCGGTGACAACTCCGTCGGCGAGTTCTACAGCGTCGCACTCACCCACCATCATCAGCAGGCCGACACTGGCACCAAGATGATTCACGTCGGCAAGAACACCCGCTCGACGATTGTCAGCAAGGGCATTGCCGCCGGCTTTGGGCAGCAGAGCTATCGCGGCCTGGTGCGCGTGCTGCCGGGTGCCACCGGCGCGCGCAACCACACGCAGTGCGACTCGCTGCTGATCGGCCCCAAGTGCGGCGCGCACACCTTCCCCTATACCGAGGTGCGCAACCCGACGGCGAAGGTGGAGCACGAAGCGACGACCAGCAAGATTGGCGAAGACCAGCTGTTCTACCTGCGCTCGCGCGGGGTCAGCGAAGAAGATGCGGTGAGCATGATCGTCAACGGCTTCTGCAAGGACGTGTTCCGCGAGCTGCCGATGGAGTTTGCGGTGGAGGCTGGCAAGTTGCTGGCCGTGTCGCTTGAAGGTGCAGTTGGATAAGCCATGCCTGAAATCAGCCGCTTCTTCGGGATCATCATCACCATGTATTTCAAGGATCACGCCCCGCCGCATTTTCATGCCCGCTACAACGAGCATGAGGCGTTGATCGCCATCGAATCGCTGGGCCTCGTCGAAGGCAGCCTGCCGCCCAAGGCACTGAGTCTGGTGGTGGAATGGGCCAGTCAGCACCGCGCCGAATTACTCGCCAACTGGCAGGGTTTGAGCACGATCGGTAGTTTCCAGAAAATCACGCCGCTTGCCTGAGGTTGACCATGCTCAAACTCATTGATGCCCAGCCACTCGCGCCGTATCGCCTGCAATTGCGATTCAGTGACGGGCGCAGCGGCATGGCGGATCTGCAGGACCTTATTGCTGCACCGCAGCCCCATGTTTTTTCTGCATTGAACAACCCGCAGCTCTTCGAGCAATGCCGCATTGAACATGGCGCCTTGCACTGGTCAGACCAACTCGATCTGGCTCCCGAATATCTGTACTTCCTCACTTTCAAGAACGACGCCAGCTTGCGCGAGCAATTCAAAAGCTGGGGTTATCTGCCTTAAGAGCACACATGCTAGTCATCGAAAATCTCTCTGCTGACATCGGCAGCAAATCCATCCTCAAGAGTCTGTCGCTCACGGTCAACGCAGGCGAAGTCCACGCCATCATGGGGCCGAACGGCGCGGGCAAATCCACGCTCGCCAAGCTGTTGGCAGGTCATGAGGATTACCTCGTCACTGGTGGCACGGTGAGCTATCAGGGCGAAGACCTGCTGGCGCTCGCACCCGAGGTGCGCGCCCGCAGCGGCGTATTCCTGAGCTTTCAGTACCCGGTTGAGATTCCGGGCGTGTCGAACACCACACTGCTGAAGGCGGCCGTCAACGCCAAGCTCAAGCATGAAGGCAAGCCCGAGATGGACGCCGGCGCCTTCCTCGCCTTCGTGAAGCAGAAGGTCAAGCAGGTATCGATGGAGCCGAAGATGCTGCAGCGCGGCGTCAACGAGGGTTTCTCCGGTGGCGAGAAGAAGCGCAACGAGATCCTGCAAATGTTGGTAATGGAGCCGACGCTGATGCTGCTGGACGAAACCGACTCCGGCCTTGATATCGACGCGCTGAAAGTAGTGGCCGATGGCATCAACGCCCTGCGCTCGCCAGCTACAGCCACCGTGCTCGTCACTCACTACCAGCGCCTGCTCGACTACGTGAAGCCCGACTTCGTGCACGTGCTGGCCGGTGGCCGCATCGTGAAAAGTGGCGGACCGGAGCTGGCGCTGGAACTCGAAGAAAAGGGTTACGGCTGGCTGGAACAGTCGCCCGCTGACGCATGAGTACAGGCATGAATTTTTTCGACAGCTGCCGCAACAGCCTGCCGCAGGATCAGCACGCCCAGCGTGTCGATGCCTTCGCGCGCTTCGAGGCGGCAGGCTGGCCCACGCCGGCCCTCGAAACCTGGCACTACAGCGATTGGTCCTCGCTGGCTGAAAAATCCTTCACCGTGGCCAAGCCCGCGCAGGAGCCACTCTTCACGCTCGACCGCGCGCAGCCGCTACCGCTGCTGGCGCTCGACCCCGTGCAGGTGGAAACCCCGTTTGCGCTGGATGCCCTCAACCGCGCCTTTGCCAAGCAGGGCGTGGACAAAACCATTGATGGTGTCGCCAACATCCCCTTTCTCATCACCCAGGCCCTGGGTGGCGAGCAAACCATGCGCCACCTGCGACACCGGCTGGCACTTTCTGTGGGGGCGAAGGCTACTGTTGTGCTCTGGGACGCCCCCGGCACCGGCGCTGGCGAAACCCTGCTCACGGCCGTGCTCACGCTGACCCTCGCCGCGGGCAGCCATCTCACGCTCATCCGCGTGCAGGAGGCCGACGCCAAAGCCACCCGCGCCCTGCACCTGAAGGCGCAGGTGGCGGCCGACGCAACGCTAGAAATGGTGCAGCTCGACCTGGGCGGCGCCCGCGTGCGGCAGGAAATCGAAGTGACCCTGGCCGAGCCCGGTGCGCGCTTCGAGCAGGCCGGCCTTGCGGCGCTGAGCGGCAAGAGCCGTGTCGACCAACGCAGCCACATCTGGCACGCCGCCCCGCACTGCACAAGCCGCAGCAGTGCGCGCCTGATTGCCGCCGGCAGCTCGCGCGCCATCTTGAACGCCAAGGTGCAGGTGCAGCCGGGGGCCGCCAAAACCGACTCCGAGACCCGTATTGCCAGCCTGCTGCTGAGCGACAAGGCCGAAATCGACGCCAAGCCGGAGCTGGAGATCTACGCCGATGATGTGCAGTGCGCGCACGGCGCCACCTTTGGCCAGCTGGACGAAGACGCTGCCTTTTACCTGCGCTCGCGCGGACTGAGTGCGGCCGAGGCGCAGGCTTTGCTGACGCAGGCCTTTGCACAAGCCGCACTCGACCGCCTGCCCCTGCCCGGCCTCAAGGCCTGGGCCGAGCAGCGCGTGAGCACCCTGCTGATGGCTAGCGCCCCATGAGCGACAACGTAGAGCGCACATGAAAGACATCCCTGTCACTGGGTCCCGGCCAATCCCTAGCCGGGACGGCACATATCCGATTGATCGGATACGTGCCGACTTTCCCATCCTGAGCGAGAAGGTGCGCGGCAAGCGCCTCGCCTATCTCGACAATGCGGCGACGACGCAGAAGCCACAGGCCGTCATCGACGCCATCAGCCGCTACTACGCCACCAGCAATGCCAATGTGCACCGCGCCGTGCATGAGCTGGCCGAGCGCGCCACCACGCAATACGAAGGCGCCCGCGACCGCATCGCGCAGTTCTTCAATGCCCAGCGGGAAGAAGTGGTGTTCACCCGCGGTACCACCGAGGCCATCAACCTCGTCGCCTACAGTTTTCTGCGCCCCAGGCTGAAGGCCGGCGACGAGATCCTGCTGACGGGCATGGAGCACCACAGCAACATCGTGCCCTGGCAGCTGGTGGCGGCTGAAACCGGCGCCAAGGTCATCGCTGCCCCGGTGCTGGACGACGGCACGCTCGATTTCGAACAATGGCGCGCAGCACTCAACGAACGCACCCGTTTCATCGCCGTGGTGCAGGTTTCGAATGCGCTGGGCACCGTGAATCCGGTCGAGGCGATCATCCGCGAGGCCAAGGCACGCGGCATTCCGGTGCTGGTGGACGGCGCTCAGGCAGTGGCGCACCTGAAGGTCGACTTCGCCGCACTCGGCGCCGACTTCTACACATTCTCGGCCCACAAGCTATACGGCCCCACCGGCTTCGGCTGCCTGCTGGGCCGGCGCGAGCGGCTGGAGGCGATGCCGCCCTGGCACGGCGGCGGCGACATGATTCGCACCGTGAGCTTTGCTGGCTCAACCTGGGCGGAGCCCCCTTACCGCTTCGAGGCCGGCACCCCGGACATGGCCGGCGCCATTGGTTTGAGCGCCAGATCGGAAGAGCGTCGTGTAGGGAAA
>CAMTXV010000128.1:0-15352 GCA_947085665.1 uncultured Sinobacteraceae bacterium
CGCCCTGCGCCCGCAGCGCGATGTGACCCAGCAAGTGCTGCTGCTGGCCTCAATGCCCGTCACCACGCCGCCCGGCGTGAATCCGCCCGTGATCGCACCGCCGCCCAGCACACCCGTGGAAACCATCAACACGGGCCGCTTCGGTGGCGGCGCGCTGGGGATGCAGGCCTTATGGGTGCTGCTGCTGGCAGGCGCTGCAAGCCGTCGTCGCTCCGTGCGCCGGATGATTTTCCGGCGATAGAATTCCGTTCAGAAAGTTCAGATTGAGTTCATTCATCTTGCCTAAGGTGCCCCCCGTTGCTGCAGTCCAGCGCCTTGCCAGACGCATCAACAGGTTTGAACCACGGTTCGATTCCGGTTCGACGAGAGGCCGCACCACGATGCACTTGCACTGCCACACGAACTCACCCGCAACGGGG
This sequence comes from uncultured Sinobacteraceae bacterium, assembly GCA_947085665.1. GTDB lineage: Bacteria > Pseudomonadota > Gammaproteobacteria > Nevskiales > Nevskiaceae > Stagnimonas. The sequence goes on from CAMTXV010000128.1 coordinate 420, forward strand.
GCTGAAAAGCCGCACCGCCGCAGGAAGTCATTCGTGTGTTCTGCACAGCGGCATCCACTGCGTCGTCTCGTTGCAGCGCTCGCACTGCTGGCAATGACCGCACCCAGCTTCGCACTGGACTTGCCGGGTTTCGGCAAACCCAGCCGCGGTGGCAATCCGCATCAGTCGGTCGAGGGCTTCGTGCCCCCGGGTCGGCAGGCAGAGGACGCGCACAACGGCCGCGAGGCCCGTGATGCCGCCCGCGAGGCCCAGGCCATCAATGGCGGCGGCCGCGTACTGTCGGTCGACGAAACGCATGATGGCTGGCGGGTGAAATTGTTGAAGGAAGGCAACGTGCGGTTCGTAGTGGTTCCGAACTGATCGCCGCCGAAGGATTGCAATGGCCCACCACAGGGGCTGCTGCACTCACCCACATTCAAGAGCGAGGTAAACACCATGCGTGTATTGGTCGTTGAAGATGACGCGGCACTGCGTGACCAGATTTGCGAAGCCCTGCGCGGCGAAGGCTATGTAGCCGAGGCCGCCGCCGACGGCGAGCAGGGCCTGTACATGGCGCAGGAATACCCCATCGATCTCGCCATTGTGGATCTGGGTCTGCCCAAGGTCACCGGCATCGATCTCATCAAGCGTCTGCGCAAGGGCACTGGCAGCTCCACCGGCCCACGCAGCGTGCCGGTGTTGATTCTCACCGCCCGCGATGGCTGGCAGAACAAGGTCGAGGGCCTCGAAGCCGGCGCCGACGACTACCTCGTGAAGCCTTTTCAAACCCAGGAACTGCTCGCCCGCGCCCGCGCACTGCTGCGACGCGCCGGTGGCTGGGCCTCGGCCAAGCTGGTGTCGGGCCAGATTGAACTCGACACCACGGCGAAGTCGCTGAAGGTGGGCGAGCGCGCTGTGGACCTCACCAGCTACGAGTACCGCGTGCTCGAATATCTCCTCACCAATGCCGGCAAGGTGATCTCGAAGTCCGAGCTTTCCGAGCATCTTTATGCGGAAGAAGACGAGCGCGACAGCAATGTCATCGAGGTGTTCATCCGCCGTCTGCGCCTGAAGATCGACCCCGAGGCGACGATGAATCCCATCACCACGCTGCGCGGTTCGGGCTACCGCTGGGATCTGCCGCGCGCCTGATGACTGACATCGCCCGCTGCTAGCCGCTCGTGTTTTCACTCCGCCTGCGGCTGCTGCTGGCCACGTCGCTGACGCTGGCGTTTTTTCTGGTGCTGGGCGGCTTGAGTCTCGACCGCGCCTTCAACGCCAGCGCCGAGCAGTCGCAGATGGAGCGCATGCAGGCCATCAGCTATGCGCTGCTCGGCGGAGCCGAGCCCAACGAATACGGTGAGCTGTCCTTCGCGGACGACAAGCTGCCGGATACCCGCCTGCAGCAGCCGCAGTCGGGCCTGGAAGCAGCCCTCTTCGGTGAATCTGCCGGGCTGCTCTGGGGCTCACCGAGTCTGGGCGATGACATTCCAACGCCCGCCAATCAGCCGGTGGGTCAATGGCGTTTCGAACGCGTTGGCCAGCGCTTTGTGCTGGTGTTTGGCCTGAGCTATGTCGGCGATGGTGGCGCCGCACGGCAGTACTCGCTGATGCTGGCCGAAGACACTGCGCTCTACGACTCTCAAATGAAAATCTACCGGCGCACGCTGCTGCTCTGGTTGGGCGGTGGTTCGGCCGTGCTGCTGCTGCTGCAAGGCGCGGTGATGCGCTGGAGCTTGAGGCCGCTGCGCCGTCTGGTGCGCGAGCTGGGCGACATCGAGGCGGGTCAGCGCGAGCGCATCGAAGGCGTCTACCCGCAAGAGCTGCGTTCGCTCACGGAAGGCCTCAACGCGATGATCGTCAACGAGCGCAGCCAGCAGGGCCGCTATCGCAATGCCCTGGGTGATCTTGCTCATTCGCTGAAGACCCCGCTCGCCGTGCTGCACGGCATTGCGGAGCGCCCTCTGAATGCGCAGAACCTGACTGAACAACACAAGCTCTTGCAGGAGCAGGTGTCGCGCATGGGACACATCGTGCAGCACCAGCTCAAACGCGCCGCCACGGTGGGCACGCGCACGCTCGCCGAACCCACCGCCATCCGCCCTTTGGTGGAGAAAATTACCGGCGCGCTCACCAAGGTTTACCACTCACGGCAGATGGCCTTCACCATCGACATCGCGCCCACGCTGAAGCTGCGTGCCGATTCGGGCGATCTCTACGAGTTGATTGGCAATCTACTCGACAACGCCTGCAAGTACGGCCAGAGCCGCATCGCCATTGCCGCCAGCCGCGACCGCTGGCAGGTGACCATCACGGTGGATGACGACGGTCCGGGTTTCCCCGAAGAAGCACTGCCACTCTTGGAACGCGGCATTCGCGCCGACACCCGCCACGAGGGCCAGGGCTTGGGCCTGGGCGCGGTGAAAGACATCGTGGATGCCTACCAGGGCCAGCTCAAGCTCGAAAAAAGCCCGCTCGGCGGCGGGCGGGTGATTGTGCGGTTTGCCGCCTAGCGACTCAGCAGCGGAACAGCGTCGCGCGGTAGTGCTTGAGTTCGAGCACCGATTCGCGAATGTCGTCCAGGGCCTGATGCGTGCCTTCTTTCTTCAAGCGGCGCAGCGTCTCGGGCGCCCAACGTGAGGCCAGTTCCTTGACGGTGGAGACATCGAGATTGCGGTAGTGGAAGAAGCGCTCCAGCTCGGGCATCCAACGCGCCAGAAAGCGACGGTCCTGGCAGATGGAATTGCCGCAGATTGGCGAGGCTCGCGCCGGAACCCATTGCCGCAAAAAGTCCAGCGTGCGCTGCTGCACTTCCGCCTCCAGCGTGGTGGAGTCCTTCACCCGCTGCACGAGGCCGCTGCGACCGTGGGTGCGCTGGTTCCATTCATCCATCATGCCCAGCACCGCATCGCTCTGGTGCACGGCCAGCACCGGGCCTTCCGCCAGCAGGTTGAGGTCCTTGTCGGTCACCAGGGTGGCAATCTCGATGATGCGGTCCTGCTGCGGATCGAGCCCGGTCATTTCGAGGTCGATCCAGACAAGGTTCTGTGGGCTGTACGGCATTGCGGAGGGCGGATTTCGAAGGGTGGATTGAGAGGCATGCTGGCGTCTCGGTCCGCATTCCGCAATCCCAAATCCGCACTCGCCTGCTAGCCTCGGGCCATCTCCACTTTTGGAACACCCCATGCGCCGTGATGGCCACGTGCTCAACACCATCGGCTACACGCCGCTGGTGGAGCTGAAGAATCTGGACACCGGCCCCTGCCGCTTGTTCGTGAAACTCGAAAACCAGAACCCCACGGGTTCGATCAAGGACCGCATCGGGTTGTCGATGATTGAAGCCGCCGAGCGACTGGGGCATATCCAACCCGGCGGCACGCTGATTGAAGCCACCGCCGGCAACACCGGCTTAGGCCTGGCTCTCGTCGCGGCACAGAAGGGCTACAAGATCATCCTCGTGATTCCCGACAAGATGGCGCAGGAGAAAATCCTGCATCTGCGCGCGCTCGGTGCCGACTGCCGCATCACCCGCAGCGACGTGGGCAAGGGTCACCCCGAGTACTACCAGGACATCGCCGAGCGGCTGTCGAAAGAGATTCCCAACAGCTTCTACGTCAACCAGTTCGCCAACCCCGCCAACCCCTTCGCACACGAGGCCACCACCGGCCCCGAGATCTGGGCGCAGACCGAGCACATGCTCGATGCCGTGGTGGTGGGCGTGGGCTCGGGCGGCACGCTGACGGGCTTGGGCCGCTACTTCGCGCGCGTGGCGCCGCAGGTGCAGATGGTGATTGCCGATCCGGTGGGTTCGATCCTCGAACCCTTGATCGAGCGCAATGAATCCATCACGCCCGGCAGCTGGCTGGTGGAGGGCATTGGCGAGGATTTCATTCCGCCCAACTGCGATCTCTCACTGGCGAAGAAGGCCTACGCCATCAGCGATGCCGAGAGCTTTTTCACCGCGCGTGAGGTGCTTTCGAAAGAGGGCATTCTGGGGGGCTCCTCCAGCGGCACGCTGGTGGCCGCCGCACTGCGCTACTGCCGCGAGCAGACGGCCCCGAAGCGCGTGGTCACTTTCATCTGCGACTCCGGCAACAAGTATCTGACCAAGATGTACAACGACTTCTGGATGTTCGAGCAGGGTCTGCTCGGCCGCCCGACGCAGGGCAATCTGCTGGACCTCATCGTGCGTCGCTACCAGGAGGGCAGCGTGGCCACGCTGATGCCGCAGGAGACGCTGCTGCAAGCCTATCGCCGCATGAAGCTGTTCGATGTCAGCCAGCTGCCGGTGATGGAGGGCGAGCGCGTGGTGGGCATCCTGGATGAAAGCGATGTGCTGTTGAGCGTGCAGGCCGACCCCGCCCGGTTCTCGCAGCCGGTGTCGAGTGCCATGTGCGCCACGGTGGTCACCATCGCACTCGATGCCCCCATCAGCGAGCTGCTGCCCATCTTCGCCAAGGACCTCGTCGCAGTGGTGGCCGATCAGGGCCGCTTCGTTGGGCTGATCACCAAGATCGATCTCTTGAACTATCTGCGCAAGCAACTGGGCTGACCCATGCAATCTCTCCTGCTGCGCGGCACCCTGTGGTTTGGCTTCGGCTTCTCTTCACTTGCGGCGGCACAACCTGCTGTGGTGGCCGAGCCGGTGCTCAGCAGCAGCGAACGCGCCGGCTTGCCGCTGTGGGAGCTGGGTGTGGCGGCGGTGGGCGTGAGCGTGCCGGACTACCCGGGTGCCGACCGCAACCATCTGCGCGTGCTGCCCCTGCCCTACGGCGTTTATCGCGGCAAGACCCTGCGGGCCGACGACGAGGGGCTGCGCAGCCGCTACCAGTTTTCGCCCACGGCCGAACTCGATGTGAGCTTCGGCGGCGCACTGCCGGCCGATAGCAGCGGCAACGCGGCCCGCGAGGGCATGCCCGACCTGGACCTGTTGCTGGAAGTGGGGCCGCAGCTGACGCTGAAACTGGCGGAGCCCGTGCCGGGAGCCTCCTGGCGGCTGGTGCTGCCGGTGCGCGCGGTGTTCTCCACCGACTTCACCAACCTGAAATCGCAGGGCCTGCTGTTTGCGCCGGAGCTGAGCTATGCGCGCCGCAAGGTGGCCGGCAGCGCCTGGACCATGAGTCTCACCGCCAGCAGCAGTTTCGCCACCGAAGCACTGCACCGCTATTTCTATGCCGTGGACCCCGCATTTGCGCGCAGCGACCGGCCCGCCTATGCGGCGCGGGCGGGGTATCTGGAATCGAGCCTCACCGCGGCGGTAAGCCGCGGCATCGGCGAGAAGCTCAATGTGTTCGTGTTCGGCCGCGCCACCACGCTGCAGGGCGCTGCCAATGCCAGCAGCCCGCTGCTGCGCGACGATCTCAATGTGGCCATTGGCGCGGGCTTCACCTACCGCCTGCGCCGCTCCACCGAAACCGTCTCTGCCCATGACTAAAACCACCGCCGACTTCGCCACCCGCTGCGTCCACGCCGGCCACGAACCCGACCCCACCACCGGGGCCATCATGCCGCCGGTGTCGCTGTCGTCCACCTACGTGCAGGAATCGCCCGGCGTGCACAAGGGCTACGAGTACTCGCGCAGCCACAACCCCACGCGCTACGCCTACGAGCGCTGCGTGGCGAACCTCGAAGGCGGCAGCAAGGGCTTCGCCTTTGCCTCGGGCCTGGCCGCCACGGCCACCCTGCTCGACACGCTCGAACCCGGCGCGCATGTGATTGCCAGCGATGATCTCTACGGCGGCAGCTACCGGTTGTTCGCGCGGGTGCGCGGGGCTTCCGCCGGCCTGAAGTTCAGCTTTGTCGACCTGCGCGACCCGCAGAACGTCGAAGCGGCCATCACGCCCGAAACCCGGATGATCTGGGTGGAAACCCCCACCAACCCGATGATGAAGCTGGCTGATCTGGCGGCGATTGGCGCCATCGCCCAAGCTCACGGCATTCCGGCCTGGGCCGACAACACCTTTGCCACGCCCTATCTGCAGCGCCCGCTCGAACATGGCTTTGCCGGTGTGATGCACTCGGGCACCAAGTACCTCAGCGGGCATTCGGATGTGGTCAATGGCCTGCTCATTACCGGCCACGACGAGGCACTCACAGAGCGCATCACTTTTTTGCAGAACGCCGTCGGCGCGGTGCTGGGGCCGTTCGACAGCTACCTGGCCCTGCGCGGTGCCAAGACGCTGGCCCTGCGCATGCAGCGCCACTGCGAGAACGCGCTGGAACTCGCCGGCTGGCTCGAAGCACATCCCAAGGTGGCGAAGGTGCATTACCCGGGGCTGGCCTCGCACCCGCAGCACGCGCTGGCCAGGCGACAGATGACGCGCGGCTTCGGGGGCATGATCTCCATCGAACTCCAAGGCGGACTCGATGACGCGCGGCGGTTTCTGGAGCGCACCCAACTGTTCGCCCTCGCCGAATCGCTGGGTGGGGTCGAAAGCCTCATCGAGCACCCGGCCATCATGACCCACGCCAGCGTGCCGGCTGCGCAGCGGGCTGCCCTGGGCATCAGCGATACGCTGTGCCGTCTCTCGGTGGGCGTGGAGGCGGTTGAGGACCTGCGCCGCGACCTCGACAATGCGCTCCGCTAAACCAGAACAACTCGAAGAAACCCCATGACCAAGCTCGCCGAAAAACGTTGCATCCCCTGCGAAGGCAAGACCCCGCCGCTGCCCGCCGCCGAAGCCCTGGCGCTGAAAGGCGAGCTGCGCGGTGAGTGGACGATCAGCGAGGACGGCAAGAAGCTCAACGCCAGCTTCCAGTTCAAGAACTACTACCACACCACCGCCTTCGTAAACGCCGCCATTTACGTCGCGCACCGCGAAGACCACCATCCGGACATCAGCTTCGGCTACAAAACGGTGCAGATGACCTGGTGGACCCACACCGCGGACGGCCTGACCGAGAACGATTTCATCTGCGCCGCCAAGGTGGATGCGCTGCTCAACGGCAAGTAGCGGCGCACCGTCCCCGTCAGGGGGCGGGTGGGTCGTCAACTAACTGTCAACATCTGCGTTATCTGAACGTGGCATGCGCCGTGCTTGCGCTTGCTCACCGATTCCTGCGACGGACCGCTTGGGGATTGCCTTTTCACCCCGGGGCTTGATGCCCCTGCTACCCAGGCCCTCGTATGAAACCTGTTCTGCCCCTGCTCCGGCGTCTGCCGGCTTCCCTTCTGGTTGCTGGCGCACTCTGCGCACCCGCCGCTCACGCTCTGCTGGAGCTGGATACCTTCGCGCCACCGCCCGAAACGGTGGACTTCCGTGAAGGCGCGCTCAAGCCCACCGCCCTTCAGTTGGCGCAGGTGAAGGCCCTGGGCGCCGAAGCCAGCTGGAACCGCTTCGGCACCGTGCACTCCATGGTGAAGCACGGCGGCTATCTGGCCACCGGACTCGATGGCACCCCGGTGCAGGCAGCCCGCAGCTTCGTGAAGGCCCATGCCGCCCTCTTCAAACTCTCGCCTGCCAGTGTCGACGCACTGGAAGTGGTCAACGAGGGCATTACGCCCCACAACGCGGCGCGCGCCGTGCTGTTCCGCCAGAAGTTTGGTGATCTCTCGCCCTCGCACGATGGCCTGATCACCATCGGCGTGGTGGAGGGCAAGGTGTATTACGTGTCCTCGTCTTCCGCTGGCGACCAGCCCCCGGCGAGTGCGGCCACGCTCTCGCCGCTGGAGGCCTGGATGATTGCCGCCGCAGACGTGAACCGTGCCATCACGCTCGACAAGGTGGTGCGCACCCTCGACATGACCAGCAAGCTCGGCTGGCAGATGATCGAGGTCAAGGGCTTCAACCACCCGCAGCGTGCACGCCTCACGGCCATCCCGCTGCCCAATGGCGGCGTGCGCCAGGCCTGGGAAACCATTGTGCTCAACGCCAACGGCGGCGACGTGCTGGCATTCGTGCACTTCGTGGATGCACAGAACGGCAAGGTGCTGCGCCGCGAGAACCGCGTGAACTGGCAGTCGCAGCCCGCCGTGGAAGTGTTCCAGGGTGCGTTTGCCACCACCGCCACCTGCGGCCCGCGCCACGATGTGGAAGTGCCGGCCGGCCAGGCGCAGATCGCCATTGCTGCCGCCGCCGCACAGCCCGCCAACGACATCACGCTCAACCTCTACTTCCAGGGCGCGCTGGTCGCTTCCAACGACTTGCTGACCAGCCCCGAGACGCTGACCTACGCCCCCGCCGGCGGCGTGCCGGCAGGCCTGTATTCGGCCGAGGTCTGCCCTTTTGAAGGCGCTTCGCTGCCGCCCTCCAACTACGTGGGCACCTTCACCACCAGCGAAACCGGCGGCGCCGGCGTGAGCTTCACGCTGCCCTCGTGGAAGTCCTTCCAGGCTTATCCGCTGCCGGACTACAGCACCGCCGACAACCGCGATCTGCTGTGCTGGGCCTCAGGCGCCGGCTGCGTCGATGTGGTGGGCGGGCTGGCTTCACGCGCCCCCTGGGACGTGAACATCAACTCCGGCCAGGCCACGATGACCACCATCGGCAACAACGCGGTGACGGCCGAAAGCTGGGGCAGCCCGCTGACGCCTTCGAGCAACTACAGGCCGGTGTCGCCCACGCGCAGCTATGACTTCCCGTACCAGAACACCTGGGCTTCGTCGAAGTGCGACCCCAGCGTCTTCGTGCCGCAGGGCAACGACATCGACGCAACCGTGGTTGACCTCTTCGTGAAGCACAACCGCATGCACGACTGGTCGTACCACTTGGGCTTCACCGAGCGCAACTACAACCTGCAGATGAGCAATTTCGGCAACACCGGCACCACGGTGGAGAACGACCCCGAGATTGGCAACGTGCAGGCAGGCGCCGTTTCGGGTGGGCCCGCGTCGCCCACCTTCTACACCGCACCCGGTCGCGACAACGCCAATCAGATCACCCTGCAGGATGGCGTGCCTGGCATCACCAACCAGTATCTGTTCCAGTCCCTGGGTGGTGCGATTTACGCCCCCTGCGCCGATGGTGACTACGACATGGGCATCGTCGGCCACGAGTATGGCCATGCCATCACCAACCGCATGATTGGCGGGCCCGATACCAACATCGGCGGCGCACAGGGCGGTGCCATGGGCGAGAGCTGGGGCGATCTGCTGGCCGGTGAGTTCCTGGCCTCGTACGACCTCGGTCCCTTGCAGGATGAAAAGCCCACGGCCATCGGCCTCTACGCCACGGGCAACAAGGACAGCGCCATCCGCAACTACTCGCTCGATGCGAACCCGCTGAACTACTCCAACCTCGGCTACGACACACCCGGACCGCAGGTGCATGCCGATAGCGAAATCTGGAGCGCGACCAACTGGGAAATCCGCAAGACCCTGGCCGAGAAGTACAACAGCCAGTTCCCGGCCGACGACCAGCAGCGCATCAAGGAGTGCGCCAATGGTCTCTACGCCGCTGACGCCTGCCCCGGCAGCCGCCGCTGGGCGCAGCTGATGTTCGACAGCTACCTGCTCATGCCCGCAGCACCTTCCATGCTCGATGCCCGCGATGCAATGCTGGCCGCCGACATGGCCCGCTTTGGTGGTGCCAACCAGACCGAGCTGTGGCGCGTGTTCGCCAAGCGCGGCATGGGCAAGAACGCCTACAGCAACGGCCCGGATGACGGCGTGCCCGTCGGCAACTTCGAGTCGCCGCTGGAAGCTCCGGCGGTCGTCACCTTCCGCGTGCTGGGCGGCGATGAGGGCAATGCGCCCATCGTTGCGGCCATTCGCGTCGGTCAGTTCCAGGGCCGTACGCGTCCCATTGCCGACACCGATCCCGCCACCGTGATCGACACCACCGATGCCACCACCACGCTGGCGACGGGCAATCTTTCCGATGTAGCGCGCATGGTGCCCGGCACCTACGACTTCATGGTGGGCGGCCCCGGCTACGGCCATCACCGTTTCACCGCCACCGTGGCGGCAGGCGCCAGCACACTGACCTTCACCATTCCCACCAACCTCGCCTCGGTGAGCAAGGGGGCGACGGTGGTGACCAGCGCGACCGCTGCCGAGAGCATCACGCCCGAGGCGATGAACACGCTGATCGACGACGACGAAGGCACCGGCGTGCGCATCGGCGACGAGGGCCTGGTGGAGGGTGCCTATGCCATCGTGCAGCTCGCAGGGGGCGCCAAGAGCGTGTCGCGCCTGCACCTGTCGACTTCCGCAGGCCCGGCCAACCCCGGTCGCTTCACGGGCATTCGCCAGTTCGAGGTTCGTACCTGCAACGGCGCGTGCAGCAACCCCGAAACCGACTTCGAGAACGTGGTGTTCACGAGTGCGGAAGACGCCTTCCCCTCGGTGCTCATCCGCCCGACGCAGCCCACGCTTAATCTGCGCGAGTTCGAGTTCCCGGCAACGATGGCCAGCCATGTGATGGTTCGCGTCATCAGCAGCCAGTGCACCGGCAACGCGCTGTATCTGGGCGATAACGACAACGATCCGCTGGTGAATGCCGACTGCGCCAGCTTCGTGCCGCCGCTGGCCTCGGGCGTGAATATTCTGGGCATGACGGTGAATCTCACCCTCACGCCGCCCGGCTCGGTGGTGCGCGCTTCAGACATCCAGGTGTTCGGCAGCAAGGCCAGCAGCGTGGGTGGTGGTGCCGTGGCCATCGGCGATGCGGCGGGTGGTGGCAATGGCGGCCGCTTTGGCGGCGGTGCCGCAGGCCTTGCCCTGCTGCTGCCGCTGCTGGGCTTCGCGCTGCGCCGCCAGCGCAAGCTCTGATTACAGCGCCCAGCAAAAAGCCCGGACACCGCAAGGTGCCCGGGCTTTTTTTATGCCTGCTGGTTGGTGGCTACACCGTGTGGCGGCCGGCAAAGGCATGGGTCAGCGTGCCGCCATCCACATACTCCAGCTCGCCGCCCATGGGCACGCCATGGGCGATACGGGTCACCGGCACGCTGCGGGCCTTGGCGAGTTCGGCGAGGTAATGCGCCGTCGCCTCGCCCTCTACGGTGGGATTGGTAGCGATGATCAACTCGCGCACGCCGCCGGCATCCAGCTGTTCGATGAGACGCGGCAGGCCGAGCTGCTCTGGCCCGATGCCATCCAGCGGCGAGAGTCGACCCATGAGTACGAAATAGCGTCCGCGGTAGCCCGTGCCCTGCTCGATGGCGAGCAGGTCGGCCGGGTTTTCCACCACGCAGAGCTGACCGGAGTCTTCGCGCTTGGCCGAACAAAAATGACAGTGCGCTGGTTCGCAGAACATGCGCGTGCGGGGACACTGCTCGATGCCGCTGATGGCCTCACCAATGCTCTTGGCCAAAAACGCCGCACCCTCGCGGTCGCGCTGCAACAGGTGCAAGGCCATGCGCTGGGCAGACTTCGGCCCCACACCGGGCAGCCGGCGCAGGGAGTCGATCAGGCGGGTGAGTTTGGGGGAGTAACTAGACATGGGCCTTCAGTTCAAGGGCACTCGCAATGCCTGCATGAGCGTAGCGAGCGAAGGCAGTTTGCAGCCCGCCGGAGCGCAGCAAGCGGAGTGGCCTGGTGGCCATGAGCATTGCGAGCACCGCTGGGATGCAAAAATGCCGAGCGCAGTAGCTCAGGCGGGCATTGCGTTACATCAGGCCGCCGAGATTCATCCCCGGCGGCAATTGCATGCCGGCGGTCGCGCTGCTCATCTTGCTCGCGCTGGCCGCCTCGATCTTCTGCGTGGCGTCGTTGATGGCCGCCGCAATGAGATCTTCGAGAAACTCCTTGTCTTCCGTGAGCGCATCGGCGCTGATCTCGACCTTCTTCGCCTGGTGCTTGCCGGTGAGGGTGACCTTCACCATGCCGGCGCCGGATTCGCCCGTGACTTCCATCTTGGCGATCTCGTCCTGCAGGCGCTTGACGTTCTCCTGCATCTTCTGGGCTTGGGCGAGGATTTGTTGCATGGGGCCTTTCATGGGCTCTCCTGATTGTGAGCTGGGGGTTAGATGGGTTTGATGGAGCCCGCACGAATGCTGGCGCCGAAGTGTTGCTGGAAGGCCTGCACGCTGGGGTCGGCAGCAATGGCAGCTTCTGCGGCTTTCTGCCTGGCATCGATCGCAGCCAGGGCTTGTGCTGCCGGGGTGTCGAGAGAGCCAATCCCGACATCGATCACCAGATGCAGCTCGCGGCCCATCTGCAAGCGCAGGGCGGTTTCCAGCTCGCGGCGGAGGTCTTCGGTGTTGAGGTGCTTGTGGCGCACGTCGAGCGTGAGCCGCAGGGCGTCACCGTCGAGCGACGTCCACACCGAATTGAGCGCGAGTGTTTTGGTTAAGCCACGCAGGGCGAGTGCCTCAATGCGCAGCGGCCACGGGGCATCAGCCGCCACCGGCGTGGGCTGCGGCGGGGCCACCACCGGCAGCTCCACCCGCGCTGCAGGCATGGGCAGGGACGGACGCGGCGCAGCAGGCTGCTGCTGGGCAACTGGTGCCGCAGGCGCAGGACGTGCAGCAGCGGCGCTCCCCGCCAGCGGACGCGCCGCACCGCCGGCAGCCGGTTTATCGGCACTGGCCTCTGGCGGCTGATCGGGGTGGAAGGCCAGCATGCGCAGCAGGCACATCTCGAACCCGATGCGCGGCTCCGGCGCCCAGCCGAGATCGCGACGGCCGAGCACGGCGATCTGGTAATACAGCTGCAGATCTTCAGCCTTGAAGCGGCCATTGAGGGCCAGCAGCGACTCGTCATCGTCTTCCGTCTGCGCCTTGGGCAGCGCCAGCAGCACGGCGAGGCGCTGCAGCAGGGTGGCCAGCTCGCTGATGAGCGCGGCGTAGTCCGGCGCCTGGCTCTCCAGCTTCTGGATGCCCGCCAGCAGTGCATCACCATCGCGCGACGAGAGGGCCGCGAGCAAATCAAACAGTACGCGGCGGGCCGAGGTGCCCAGCATCTCTTCCACCGGCTCGCGCTTGAGTGACTCGCCGCCCGCGAAGGCAATGGCCTGGTCGGTGAGCGAGAGCGCGTCGCGCATGGAGCCATCGGCCCCGCGCGCCAGCTCGGCGATGGCACCGGCCTCGAAGGCCTGGCCTTCTTCCGTGAGCACCTTGGCGATCTGCTCGCGAATCACGCTGGTGGGCAGGCGCTTCAAATTGAATTGCAGGCAGCGGCTCAAAATGGTGGCGAGCAGCTTCTGCGGGTCGGTGGTGGCGAGGATGAACTTCACGCGCGGCGGCGGTTCTTCCAGCGTCTTCAGCAAGGCGTTGAAGGCGTTCTTCGACAACATGTGGACTTCGTCGATCAGATACACCTTGTAGCGGCCACGCACCGGCGCGTACTGGGCGTTGTCGATCACCACGCGCACATCGTCCACGCCGGTGTTGCTGGCCGCGTCGATTTCAAGCAGGTCCACGAAGCGGCCCTGATCCACTTCCTTGCAGCTGCCGCAGACGCCGCAAGGCTGCGAGGTCACGCCGGTTTCGCAGTTCAGACCCTTGGCGATGATGCGCGCGAGGGTGGTCTTGCCCACGCCGCGCGTGCCCGTGAGCAGAATGGCCGGGTGCAGGCGGTCCTGGTCCAGCGCATGGCACAGCGCCTTGGTGACGTGGCCCTGGCCCATCACGTCTTCGAAACGGCGCGGGCGGTATTTGCGGGCAAGGGCGAGGTAGCTCATGGCGGTAGTTTAGGGGGTGGATCGGTGAGTGACAGCCTGCCTTTTGCTTGTCATTCCTGCGAAGGCAGGAATCCAGGTGTCTTTTCACGGTGCGTAAAGAGCACTGCGCTGCGCGCATCCTGGATTCCCGCCTTCGCGGGAATGACAGAAGATGCGGGATGACCCCGACCCTCAAACGCACCCTGCTCATCGCCCTGCAAGTGCTGGTGCTGGCCGCCTTCGCGCTCGCCATCGAACACTGGTGGGGTTTTGCACGCCTGCTCGCTCCTTGGTCCGCAGTGCCGCTGGCGCTGGTGGCGCTGGTGGTCGTAGCCCAGTTCATCAGCTACTCGCTGCGGGCGCTGCGTATTTACCTCGCCGAACCCCGCATCCCGCGCGGCGCCTGGGCGCGTTGCCTGCAGCTCATCCTGCTCAACAACGCACTGAATCTGATCCTGCCCGCGCGCGCCGGCGAGGCGAGTTTTCCCGTTCTGTTGCAGCGCTGGTTTGCAGTGCCGATTGCCGAGGGCGCCGGCACGCTGCTGTGGTTGCGACTGCTGGACCTCAACGTGCTCGGCGTGCTCGCCCTGCTCACCTTCGCCCCGGCGCTGCTGCCGCTGCCCTTCACGGTCTGGCTGCTGGCCGCCCTTCTCGCGGCACTGCTGCCGCTGGCCGCACCCTTGCTGCATCGCCGGCTCTCGCAGGCGCTGCGCAGTCGTGAGGGCAAAGCGGCTGGCGTGGCCCGCAAAGTACTGGCCGGCATGCCACAGCGCTCCTCCCAAGTGCTGCTGGACCTGGCCCTGAGCTGGTCCGCCTGGGGCATCAAGCTTGCCGCGCTCGCGGCGGTGTTTGCGGCACTCGCCCAGCTCTCTCCGGTGGCGGGCCTGCTGGGAGCCATCGGTGGCGATCTGTCTACGGTGCTGCCCATCCACACCCCCGGCGGCTTTGGCACCTACGAGGCGGGCGTCATCGCCTTCGCCTCGCCGCTGGCCGCACCTACGGCAGAACTGCTGGCCGCAGCGGTGAACCTGCACATCCTGGTGCTGGGCATTGCCCTGGCGGCCGGAGCCATCGCCTGGCTGTTACGCACGCCTGTGAGAAACTAGTCGCATGAATACCGCCACCCAGCACCCGCGTCTCTCCGTTGTCATCCCCATGTACAAGGAGCAGGACAACGTCACGCCCATGCTCGAAGGCGTGCACAAGGGCTTGGCGAGTTATGCCGGCGAGTGGGAGCTGATCGTCGTCGATGACGGCTCCACCGATGACACTGGCCCGCGCCTGGTGCGCGAAGCCGCCAAGTTCGGCACCCATGTGCGCGTGCTGCGCTTTGCCCGCAACCACGGCCAAACCGCCGCCATGCAGGCCGGCATCGACGCCGCGCGCGAGATCGGAAGAGCGTCGTGTAGGGAA
>CAMTXV010000129.1:0-9339 GCA_947085665.1 uncultured Sinobacteraceae bacterium
AGTGTCGCTCGTCGGCGTTCAGAAAATCGGCCATGCGGACACGCGGATCGTCCTTGCTGCCGCGCTTGTAGCCCTTCAGCTGAACGAGCTTCCCACCTTGGCCGAAGCGCAGCTCGATCTCTGCCTCCACATCGCCCTTCTCGAAGGTGCCGGTGAAGGTTTCGGTGACGGGTACGGCTACTTTGCCAGCAGCGATGGGTGTCCCCTTGAGCTCCACCTGAAGGCGGTGCGTGCCGGGTGCGACGTTGACTCTCAGGATTCGATGCAGTCCGCCCTTCAGCAAACCTCGCGCTTCCTTATCGCTGTAGCTGTACTGCGCCGGTGCGGCGTTATCGATGGTGACCGTGGCCTGATTCAAAAACGACGGGACGTTGTCGCCGCTACCCTCATAGAGGCTCACCGCGCTGTAGGCAGGGTATGCGAAGTCGTCTTCAAGTCTTTGCAGCTCCACGTTTAGTTCCAGCGCCTGCTCTTTGAGCTGCTGGATTGTGGTGTCTAGCGCGATCGCTTCTGTGGTGGGCTGCGGCGGCTCGGCGGCTGAGGCAGTCAGGGCCGTCAGCGAAGCCGCGAGCAAGACCAACAGGGGCCGCATGAGCCATTGAATGGCGTTCGGTCTAAGGCGCATGAACGACTGGAGATAGAGGGGCATTGAAGCGGGCCGCGAATATAACAAATGAAAACCGGACCTCACCCGCACTGACGGCCGCTGCAGTGGGCAAGGGAGATGAGCTGATTGACATGCAGGCTGCGGCGTTTCGAGGCTGGGTTGAGTGCTTGCAGCGCTTGGACCGTCATACCGTGCTGTCGTGCGATGGAAAACAGGGTGTCTCCCTTGCGCACCCGGTGCTGGTGCGGTGAGGTTGCTCTGGTGACGTCATGAACGCGCGCAGTGCTTGAAGAAAGTGCCGCCGCCCAGTGCAAGCGCTGAGTGAGACCGGCGACGACACGATCTGCGGCCTTGTGCGGCTGATGGCCGGAGTGAATGAGCTGATCAAAGGAAGAATCGTGTTGCTGGTCTTCGTGCAGTGCCGCGAGTTCCGCTCGCAGCACCAGAGCATCTTCGGGCGGTAACAGCAGGGTGGGAGATTTCGTCGGCGCACCCGCTTCATGCAGCGCGGGATTGAAGATCTTCACCACCGCGGGATCCACCTTCGCTGCCGCCAGTGCCATGGGCAATGGCAGGCGGTGATCCAAGGCCACCAGCTCGGCAGCGGGCCTGGCAGAGATCGGTGGAAGACTGACGCCGTAGCGGCCAGGACTGCGCACCAATGCGGCGATGGCCAGGAGTCTGGGCACGTAGTCACGAGTGACAGGTGGCAGCGGAAGCGTCCAGTAGTCTCGACTTTGCTCCCGCTTCATCACTTGCTTGAGCCGCACGCCGCCCGTGTTGTATGCGGCCAGCGCAAGCGGCCAGCTGCGGTATTCGCGGTGCAATTCATCCAGTAGCAATATCGCCGCCCTTGTCGAGGCCACAGGGTCTCTGCGCGCGTCGTAGTTCGTGGCGTCGTGTAGCCCATAGGCCTTGCCGGTTTTGGGGATGAACTGCCACAGCCCATAGGCGGAAGATACGGAGATTGCATGCGGGTTCCAACTGCTTTCTACCGCTGGTAGCAGTGCCAACTCCGCGGGGAGCTTGCGCTCTTCCACCGCCGACAGAATGAACCACAGAAACGGTTCCGCCCGACTCAGCATGCTGCTGAAGTAAGCCGGATTCGCCCGATAATGGTTGATGAAGCGACGCACCTCGGGACGGTTTTCGCCGCCCAGTTGCATGCCGGCAATGAGGCGCGGCCAGATGAGGTCGTCGGGTTGCGGAACTGAAGTCTCGGCAGCAGTAGTCAGTGCCGCCGGAGAATCCGACGCTCGCGCCAGACCGGTCACCGACAATAAGCTCGTCAGTCCGAGGAGGGTGGCCTGGATGAGGCTGCTCATCGCGCGCGAAAGCTGTCCTTGGCTCTGCGCAGCGCGGCAAAAACCGCCACCGGCTGTTGTGGGCTCAGGGCAGCCCACCCTGCAATCGCAGGGTCATGACAACGCAAGAAGGGGTTGTGACGGAGTTCCCAGCCCATGGTGGAGGGCAAGGTATGACGGCCATCCACGCGGTGCTGACGAACTTCGCACAGGGCCGCTTCAATGTCCCTGTCCTGGGGTTCAATGCTGGCGGCAAAGGCGAGGTTACCCAAGGTGTACTCGTGCGCAGCAAAAATCTGGGTGGTTGCGGGCAATGCCGCGAGCCGGCTCAAAGAGGCATGAAACTGTTCGGCGGACCCTTCGAACATGCGTCCACAGCCGGCCGAAAACAGCGTATCTCCGCAGAACAGCCAGCCGCCACTGAAGTAGCAGACATGCCCCAGGGTGTGTCCCGGCGTGGCGATGACCTGAATCTGCAGATCCACCCCTGGAACGGCGACATCGTCTCCGTCCCCCACAGGCCGATCAAGCGCAGGCAGGCGGTGGGCATCCAGACCATGACCGATGACTGAAATCTTGGGATACCGTCGTCGCAAGACGTCTACCCCGCCGATGTGATCGCTGTGGTGGTGGGTCAGCAGGATGGCGGTGAGCGTCAGTTCGTTCTCTTGCAACCAGGCCGTCACGACCTCGGCGTCGCCTGGGTCAACAACAGCCGCGTTGCGTCCGTCGTGAATCATCCACAGATAATTGTCGGTGAACGCCGGCAGCGCAGTGACTGAGAGGTTGCGACTCGACATGGAAGCGTTCGGTGGGCTGTGTCTTGGTGTGCTTTTTTGCTAGGGTCAGCCCTGCTTCTGGCCCACCCCACTTGATGACGTGAGTATGTCGCAACTGAGTGCCCACAATCCGGTGTTGCGTTGGGCCGCCTCAGCCAGAGGGCGCAAGCTCACAGCACTGGAGCACGCCCAGGTGAGCCAGCAGGTGCCTGAGCTCTTTGGGCGGCATTTTTTGCAGATCGGTCACTGGGGGCTGGCTAACGACTGGCTCGATGGCAGTGAAATGCTGCATCGCGCGGTGCTGAGCACTCAGGTGAGTGCGCATGCACAGCTGCCGGGGCAGGCCAGGGTCGATGCCCACGCCTTGCCCCTCGCCAGTCGCAGCGTAGACGCTGTGCTGCTGCCGCATACGCTGGAGTTCGTCGCTTCGCCGCACACGCTATTGCGTGAGGTGTCGCGCGTGCTGAGCGAGCGGGGCCGCCTGCTGATTCTTGGCTTCAACCCCTGGAGTGCTCTGGCGCTACGCCGCTGGGTGGGGGCGGCACCCCGCGCGCTGCCGGCAGACACGCACTTTTACTCGGCCGGGCGCGTCACCGACTGGCTTGCGCTGCTCGATTTTGAGATCACTTCAGTGCGTCGCTTCAGCGCAGGCTTTCCCTGGTTGCCGCCCCGCAGCAGCAGCGAGGTATTCAGCCCCGCAGCGCTCTTGCAGCCCTTCTCAGAGGCTTATCTGATCGCGGCCAAGCGCCGCGTGGCGCCGCTGACCCGCATAGGTCGCACCCAGCGTGCACAGGTCAGGCCCTTGGTGGGTGTGCCGGTGGCCAATGCGGTGCGACGGGATGGCGCCCCCGAACCCGACAGCACCTGAGCGCTGTCTCCCGGATTCTTGCAACTTTCATTCATGGCGGACGACACCTTGAAACAAGTGGTGATTCACACCGACGGCGCTTGCCGCGGCAATCCTGGTCCTGGCGGCTGGGGTGCGAGGTTGGCCTTCGGTGCACACGTTCGTGAGCTTTGTGGCGGTGAGCCCGAAACCACCAATAACCGGATGGAGATGATGGCCGCCATCCAGGCGCTCGAAGCGCTCAAGGAGCCCTGTCAGATCACGCTGTATACCGACTCGGTTTATGTGCGTTCCGGCATTCTGGAATGGCTGCCAGGCTGGAAAGCGCGCGGCTGGAAGACCGCCAGCAAGCAGCCGGTCAAGAATGTTGATCTCTGGCAGCGGCTTGATGCCGCTCGCCTGCCGCATACCGTCGACTGGCGCTGGGTCAAAGGACACGCCGGTGACCCTGGCAACGAGGCGGCTGATGCACTGGCCAACCGCGGCATTGACTCCATGCGAAGCCGCTAGCCATGCGCCAGATCGTGCTCGACACCGAAACCACCGGCCTTGAGGTGGACCAAGGTCATCGGATCATCGAGGTCGGCTGCGTCGAGCTGCGTGATCGCAAGCCCACGGGTAACAACTTCTGGAAGTACATCAAGCCAGACCGAGAGATCGACCCGGGAGCAGAGGCAGTACACGGCATCAGTGCCGCTTTTCTTGCAGATAAGCCCTTGTTCCATGAGCTGGCACGCGAGCTTTTCGATTACCTGACGGGTGCGGAGCTGATCATCCACAACGCGAGCTTTGACCTGGGTTTTCTCAACCGGGAATTTCTGCGCTGTGGCATCGATACGCCGCTTGCAAGTGTTTGCACGGTGACCGACACGGTGAGCATGGCGCGCAAGATGCACCCGGGTCAGAAGGCCAATCTCGATGCGCTGTGCAAGCGATACGGCATCGACAACACCAATCGCAAGTTTCACGGCGCCTTGCTTGATGCGCAGCTCTTGGCCGAGGTGTATCTGGCCATGACGGGTGGTCAGTCGCGGTTGGTGCTTGATACCGGCGGGAACTCGACGAGCCGCCGCGGGGGCAGAGCGCTAGCGCTGCTTCAGGCCGCAGCGGCCAACCGATTGGCCGTCGTGGTCCCCGCAAGCGAGGCAGAGTGGCAGGCGCACCGGGAGCGGCTGGCCGCGTTGCAGAAGAAGTCTGGCAAGTCGCTCTGGTCAGCGGACTTGCCAGCCGTCAGCGCCGGGCCACCGCAGTGATCACCTCGAAGTAGGGCGCGCGGGTTTCCTGCGAAGTGATCCCGCAACTGGTGACGGTAAAGCCCGCGCTCTGAATGAGTGTTGCAAGCGTTGCAGACTCGAATCCAGGATTCCGATGGTCGTAAGCCTTCACGGTTTCCGCATGCGGATGCTGTCCGAGTGTGGCGACGATCAACGTGCCCTTGGGCTTCAGTACGCGGTGAGCCTCGGCCAGAACGGTTGCGGGTTCGGCGGAATAGGCGAGTGCGTGTAGTGCAAACACCGTATCGAAACTCGCGGCGGCAAAGGGCAGGGCATGCATATCGCCCTGCTGAAGCTGGATGTTGGCATGACCGGCCAGACGCCGGCGGGCGGCGGCGAGTACGGTGTCACTGACATCCACGCAGGTCAGCTGCTTGCAGCCTGGGGCGATCAACTCGGCGAACACCCCATCGCCCGAGGCGATGTCCAGCACGGCGCCGAGTTGCACCACCCCAATCAAGGCATGGGCGGTGGCCTCCCAGGTGCGACCAGGCGAATAGTGGCGCTCCATGCGTCCTGCTACCGACTCTGCCCAGGTTTGTCCCTTGCTGCGGGCGCGCAGAACTTGCTCAGCACGCTCCTGGTCGGCACCGGCCTGCGCATCGTCCAATTGAGCGCGCAGCGTGGCCCAAAGTCCGGCAGCAGGGCCGTCCAGACGCCGTGCGGAATACAGTGCGGCACCTTCACTTTTCTCGGATTGCACGAGACCGGCCACCTTCAGCTTGGAGAGGTGGGTGGAGACCCGGCTTTGTGCAAGGCCGGTAATTTCGGTGAGCTCGGTCGCCGACAGGGCCTGCTGCTCCAGGAGCAACAGCAGTCTCTGTCGAGAGGCATCGGCGAGCAGGCTGCAGAGTTCGGTGCTTTGTTTGAGGGTGAGCATCCGGCAATGATGACCAATTAAAAAGCCCGCTGTCAGCGGGCTTCGATTCTGGGGGCGAAATCAGTTCGGGCTGCTAGCCCATCTTCTTCACCGCACTCGTGACCTTGGTCGCCGCCTGCTTGGCCTTGCTGCTGGCGCGGGCAGCGCGTGAAGTGGATGAAGGCTTGGCGGCTACTACGGCCTTTTTCACCGGCGCAGACTTGGGCTTGATGTCGAGCACCGAACCCAGCTTGTGTTTGACGATCTTCACGTCGCTCTTAACGGTGGCGGCGACTTTCTTCGCATCGGATTTCACGGCAGCCGTCACCTTGTCTGCCGAGCTCTTGGCCTGGGCACTGACTTGTGAGGTGATCTGGACTGCACTTTTCTGCGCACTCGCCGCCGCGGATTGCACATCAGCCACGGCTTTTCTCGCCTTGGCGGTGATCTTGTTGAGCTCGGTTTCTGCGACGGCGCCGGTTTTCAGGCCTTTCTGCACCAGTCCGGTGAGTTCCTGACGGGTGTCGGCAACAATGCTGAGCGAATCGCGCGCGCTGCTGATGAGGCGGTTGATGGTGTCTTGCATGAGATCAAGCTGTTTGCCTGCCATGTCTTTTACGGAGTCGCCGGTTTTAGTGGCTTTGAGCGAGCTGAGCACGTTGGTGTAGGTGTCATTCAGCGCTTTCAGCTCGTGTTCGGCCAAACGCTGCACGCCCTGGGTCACGATCTTGTGCGCCTGACCGACGACTTCGAGGGAATCCTTGCGAATCTTGTCGATGGAGGTTTTGAGGTGCTCGAAACTTTTACTCATGGACAACTCCCTTTTTCTGATAGCAATTTAAGAACGACGTGATGCGCAGCCGTTAAATTTTACGAAGTGAGGCAAGTGCCTGTCAAACAATGAGTTTTAAGCTGTGTAGAGCATTTTTTAACCGCATACCGAAAGGTTTGTTACTCCATTGTCGGCACGTCTGACGGCGGGTAACATCGCCGCGCCTTTAAACCACCGCCGACGGCCTCTACTGAAAGAAGCGCAGGCGGTCACAGCCAACCATCAATCCCTAGAAGAGGTGCACATGTATCAAGGCCAATCGATTCAGGTCAGCAAGCTGGACGGCGGTATCGCCGAACTGACCTTCGACAACAAGACGGATTCCGTCAACAAATTCGACCTGCGCACCGTGACGGAACTTGCAGAAGCCACCAAGGCCATTGCGGCTGATGGCAGCGTGAAGGGTCTGCTCGTCACCTCTGGCAAAGATGTCTTCATCGTCGGCGCTGACATCACCGAGTTCGGCGCGAATTTCCAGAAGTCTGAAGAAGAGATTGCCAAGTGGGCGCTCGACGCCAACCAGATTTTCAACGCCGTGGAAGATCTGCCGTTTCCCTCCGTGACCGCCATCAATGGCATTGCGCTCGGCGGTGGCCTGGAAATGGCACTCACCACCGACTATCGCCTGATGAGCGACAAGGCCCAAATCGGCCTGCCCGAAGTGAAACTCGGCATCTGCCCCGGCTTCGGCGGTACGGTGCGTCTGCCGCGTCTGATTGGTGCGGATAACGCGATCGAGTGGATTGCCGGTGGCGAGCAGCAGAAGGCTGCCGCCGCACTCAAGGTGCACGCGGTGGATGGCGTGGTGCCGGGTGACAAGCTCAAGGCTGCCGCGCTGAAGTTCCTCGCCTCGGTCATCGACGGCAAGTTCGACTGGAAGGCTCGCCGCGAGCAGAAAAAGAGCAAGCTGAACCTGAACCCCCTGGAAACGATGATGGCGTTTTCAACCGCCAAGGGCTTCATTGCTGGCAAGGCTGGCAAGAACTACCCCGCGCCGGTGGCTGCTGTCAGCGGCATTGAAAAAGCCGCGGGCAAGGGTCGCGACGAAGCACTGAAAATTGAAGCCGCCACTTTCGCTAAGCTGGCAAAGACTACGGTGGCCGACTCGCTGATCTCACTGTTCCTCAATGATCAGTTCCTTAAGAAGAAAGCCAAGAGCGCCGGCAAGATTGCCAAGCCGGTGAAGCAGGCGGCCGTGCTCGGTGCCGGCATCATGGGCGGCGGCATCGCCTACCAGAGCGCTTCGAAAGGCACGCCGATCATCATGAAGGACATCGCCGACAAGGCGCTGGACATCGGCATGGGCGAGGCCAACAAGCTGCTTTCAGCCATGGTCGACCGCAAGAAGATGACCCCGATCAAGGCAGGCGAAGTGCTGGCGGATATTCGCCCCACGCTGAATTACGGTGACTTCCAGGGCGTGGATATCGTCGTTGAGGCAGTCGTCGAGAACGTGAAGGTGAAGAAGAGCGTGCTGGCTGACGTTGAGAAGATTGTGAAGCCCGGCACGATCATCGCTTCCAACACCTCCTCGATCTCCATCGAAGAGCTGTCGACAGTGATGGCGCACCCCGAGAATTTCCTCGGCATGCACTTCTTCAACCCCGTGCACAAGATGCCCCTGGTGGAAGTGATCTACGCCAGCAAGACCAGCAAAGAAGCCATTGCCACGACGGTTGCCTATGCCACCGCCATGGGCAAGACGGCCATCGTGGTCAAGAACTGCCCCGGATTCCTGGTCAACCGCATTCTCTTCCCCTACTTCGGTGGCTGGACACAGCTGCTGAACGACGGTGCGGATTTCCAGAAGATGGACAAGGTGATGGAGACCTTTGGCTGGCCGATGGGCCCGGCGTATCTGCAGGACGTGGTGGGTATCGACACCAGTCACCACGTAGGCGATGTGCTGGCCGAGGGTTACCCCGACCGCATGAGCAAGACCTTCCGTACCGCCATGGACGTGATGTACGAAGCCAAGCGTTTCGGTCAGAAGAATGGCGTCGGGTTCTACAAGTACACCACTGACCCCAAGGGCAAGCCCAAGAAGGAAGTGGACGAGTCCACCTACGCGCTGATCAAAGAAGTGCAGCCCAAGGGCCAGCACGACTTCAGCGATGAGGAAATCGTTGACCGCATGATGCTGCCGATGATCATCGAGACGGTGCGCTGCCTTGACGAGGGCATTGTTGAAACCGCCATCGAAGCCGACATGGGCCTGATCATGGGTGTGGGTTTCCCGCCGTTCCGCGGCGGTGCTTTGAAGTACGCCGACACCATTGGCATGAAAACCATTCTCGAGAAGTGCGCCAAGTACGCCGCACTCGGCAAGCTCTACGAGCCCACCGAGTCGATGAAGAAAATGGCCGCTGACGGCACCACCTATTACGCGAAGTAAGTCGCGCACTCACTGAATTCAGGAGAAACACCATGACCGATGTCGTTATCGTCGATGCCGTTCGCACCCCCATGGGCCGCAGCAAGGGCGGCATGTACCGCAACGTGCGCGCTGAAGAACTCTCAGCCCATCTCATCAAGGCCATCATGGCGCGCAGCGCCGCCCTGAAGCCGGCAGATGTTGAAGATGTGATCTGGGGTTGCGTGCAGCAGACCCTTGAGCAGGGCTTCAACATCGCCCGCAACGTGGCCCTGATGGCGGGCCTGCCGCAATCGGTGCCGGGCCAGACCGTCAACCGCCTCTGCGGCAGCTCCATGAGTGCCATTCACATCGCGTTCGCCAATGTGAAGGCTGGCCTGGGTGATGTCTACGTCTGTGGTGGCGTCGAGCACATGGGCCACGTGCCTATGGACTACAACTTCGACAGATCGGAAGAGCACAC
>CAMTXV010000130.1:0-3653 GCA_947085665.1 uncultured Sinobacteraceae bacterium
CGGCGTTGTAGCCGCCCATGCCATCGGCCAGTACCAGTAGGCCCAGGCTCACATCTTCAGCCACCGCGTCTTCGTTGTTGGTGCGCACGCGCCCCATATCCGAGAGCAGCGCAGTGGACACCTTGTCCTTTGAGGGCATTAGGGCTGGCAGGCGTCGGTGGCGGGGGTGAGGGTCATGGTGCGGAGCAAGTGTTGATGCCAGCTTAAGCCCTAGCCCGCCAGATTGCGCAGCACTTCGCGCAGTGCCTTGGCCAGCTCACTGCCGCGGGCGTAGCGCTGCTCGTAGTTTTTGCTCAGCGCCTTGTCGATGATGACGGCGAGATCGGCCGGCAGATCAGGGCGCACCACCAGCGGCGAGGCATGGGCCTCGTTGGCGATCTTGAACATGAGGGTGGCCATGGAGTCGGCCTGGAAGGGCAGGCTGCCGGTGAGCAGCTGGTAGAGCGTGACACCCAGCGAGAACAGATCGCTGCGGCCATCCACCTTCTTGCCTGAGAGCTGCTCGGGGCTCATATAGCTGGGCGTGCCCAGCACCATGCCGGTTTTGGTCTTGCTGGAATCGGCGATACGGGCAATGCCGAAGTCCATCAGCTTGATCACCTTGCCCTCGTCCAGCAGCATCATGTTGGCGGGCTTGATGTCGCGGTGCACCACGGCGTTGCTGTGGGCGTAGTCGAGTGCATCGGCGGCGTCGGCCATGAGCCGCAGCACTTCCTCGATCGGCAGCAGGTTGGCGGGTTTCACATAGCGGGTGAGATCGCCGCCCTTCACGAACTCCATCGCGATGTAGGCGAGGTCGTGCTCCTCACCGGCATCGAAGATCGAGACGATGTTGGGGTGGCTCAAGCGGCCCGCGGTTTCGGCTTCGCGGAAGAAGCGATCCTTCACATCCTGCAGCTCGTCGGCTTCGAACTCCTGTGAGAGCGCCATCGTCTTGATGGCCACCATGCGACCGATCTTGGGGTCCTTGCCGAGGTAGACCACACCCATCGCGCCCTTGCCGAGTTCCTTCTCCACCTGGTAGCGGCCCAGCATCGGCTTTTCGGTGCCGCCGCCGGCCATGATCATGGTGCCGCCGCTGGTGGTGGCCCCCATTGCGCCGCCACCCAAAATCACCGTCTCGCTGAGCTTCTTGGCGCGGTTGAGCTTCACCTCCACATCCTTGAAGCCCTTGTTCTGGCTGAAGATGTACTGGTAGGCGGCTTCAGCCTTGTTGAACTGGCGCTTGCGCTCGAAGTCCAGCGCCAGGTTGTAGAGCAGGTCCAGCAGCTTGTCGTCGACCGGCTTGACGCGCTTGAACTTGTCGAAGGCCATGTCGAGCTGGCCCTGACCCTGGAAAGCCAGGCCCAGCATCTTGTTGCTCTCCGCCGATTCGGTTTCGCTGGCGAACTTGAGCTTTTCCGCCAAGTTGAAGCGCTTCAGCAGCATCACGCCGTAGCCGGTGGCCGCAAACAGTGCCAGCACCACGCACTTCAGCCAGAGGCCCGAGCTGGTGAGCAAGGCGTATTCGGTTCCCACCAGCAGCACCACCAGCGCCCCGGTGATGCCAGCGGCCAGACCCGCGCTCAGGCGCGGCACGGCCAGTGCGAGGAAGGCGGTGAGCGCCAGAAACAGGCCGATCTCCACCCAGCGGCCCCAGCTGGGCCGCACGAAGTATTCCTGCTGCAGGATGCTCGACACCGAGTGCGCCATCATCACCACCGGCGCGGTCGCTGAAGACACCGGGGTGGCAAAGCTCTCGCCCGTGCCGGCCGCCGTGGTGCCGATCAGCACGATCTTGTCTTTGTACTTCTCGGGCGGAATCTTGCCCGCCATCACGTCAAAGGCGGAGTCGGACTTGAAGGCGGGCACGCCCTCGCGGTCGGCGTAAAACTGCGGGTAGAGCATCAGCTGCGGGTTGGTCTTCAGCATGAGTCCGCCCATGCTGATGCCCTCGCCAAGCTGTACCTGGATGTCGCCCGGCTTGAGGTTGAGCGAGAGCGCGGCAGCACGCAGGGCAATGGAGGGGTAGAAGGCATCGAAGTAGTGCACCACCAGCGCTTCCTGGCGCACCGCACCGTCGACATCCGGCGTAGCATTCAGATGACCCACACCGGCAGTGGTTTGCATCAGCGCGCCGATGGGTACGGACACCGCCGTGGCGGGCAGAGGCAGATGACCGGCGGCGCGGGCGCCCACGTTGTCCACCACATTGGTCAGGGAGTCGCGCTGCACGGTTTCAGGCAGCGGCTGGTCGGGCAGGCCCTGCGGCCGGCCCAGCGTGAACAGCAGCGGCAGCAGCGTGCGATTGCCGTTGGCGAGCGCGGCGGAGAGCACCGTGTCTGGCGAGCCGCCGGCACTGCCGACGGCGGCGATACGGGTTTTCAGCTCCTCCATGGCGGCGGTGTAGCCGGTGGCGAGCGCCGATTCCTTGTAAGCCTTGGCAATGCCCGCAGTCAGCGGGCCCTTGCTGCCGGCGTCGTCCAGCATCAGACCAAAGGTTTCGATCTCCACCGGAATCTGCTGGGTGAGCGGCGAGCTGGCGAGGTATTCGAGCAGCTTGCTGGTGGCTTCGCCTGCACGATCTTGTTCGGGTTCGAGATACAGCACGGTGTTGACGATGGCCTTGGGGCTGCCGGCGTTGATCTTGTCGAGCAGCTGTGCCTGCTGGGCGCGCGGCCAGGGCCAGCGGCCCAGGTTGGCGATGGAGTCTTCATCGATGGTGACGATGGCGATGCGGTCGGAAGGCACCACATCGCGCCCGCGCACGCCGCTGTCGTAGAGGCTGCGCTCCAGGCCCTGAAAGCCCGTCGAAAACACCCCGAAGGCCAGAATCGCGAAGACGAACGCGAAGGCCACCGCGGCAAACCAATCCTTGGTCCAGAGACGTTGTTTCACGCGGCACTCCCTTGGGTGTTTTATGCGTTCTAATGCCGGAGATACTACCGGGTTTCCCCCGCTGCTCAACCTCTTCCGCAAGGCTTACAAGCGCTCTTCATGGCCAAACCCAAAACCGTCTACATCTGCCAGAGCTGCGGTGCCCAGGCCCCCAAATGGGCCGGTCAGTGCGGCGAGTGCGGCGCCTGGAACACTCTGATGGAGGCCACCGTCACCGCCGCCCCTCGCGGTCTGGGTGGCGGGCCGCGTGCCGGCGGTATGGCAGGGCTGGCCGGAGCCACGGGCGTGCAGCTGCTGGATTCGGTGGCCGCCGAGGACGCCCCGCGCGTATCCACCGAGCTCTCAGAGATGGACCGGGTGCTGGGCGGCGGCGTGGTCAATGGCTCGGTGATTCTCATCGGCGGCGATCCTGGCATCGGCAAATCCACCCTGCTGCTGCAGGTGCTGGCCGGCGTGCAGTCCAGGCTCAAGACGCTCTACATCACGGGTGAGGAATCACTTACCCAGGTGCATCTGCGCGCCAAGCGCCTGGGCCTGCCGCGCATGGACCTCCCCGTGCTGGCTGAAACCAGCGTGGAGCGCATTCTGTCGGTGCTTTCGGTTGAGAAGCCCGGCCTCGTGGTGCTCGATTCAATCCAGACGCTCTATACCGAGAGTCTCGACTCCGCCCCCGGCTCGGTGAGCCAGCTGCGTGAAACCGCAGCGCAGGTGGTGCGCCACGCCAAGCAGAGCGGCTGCGCGGTGATTCTGGTAGGCCATGTCACCAAGGAGGGCGC
>CAMTXV010000131.1:0-20822 GCA_947085665.1 uncultured Sinobacteraceae bacterium
ACGCCTTCTCGCGCCTGGGCTTTGGTCTGCTGGGCGCGGCAGTGCTGGTGTACCTGCTGATGGTGGTCAACTTCCAGAGCTGGCGGGACCCTTTCATTGTGCTCACCGCGCTGCCAGCAGCGGGTGCGGGCGTCATCTGGGGCTTGTGGCTCACCGGCACCTACTTCAGCGTGCCGGCCCTGATGGGCGCAATCATGACCATTGGTCTGGCCACCGCGAACTCCATCTTGCTGGTCACCTTCGCCAATCAGCGCATGGACGAAGGTCTCGACAGCTTTGCCGCCGCGCTGGACGCGGGCGCTACACGCCTGCGCCCGGTGCTGATGACGGCAGGTGCGATGCTCATCGGCATGGTGCCCATGGCGCTCGGCCTGGGTGATGGTGGCGAGCAGAACGCGCCGCTGGGCCGCGCGGTGATTGGCGGACTCTCCTTTGCCACCTTCGGCACCCTGCTGTTCGTGCCGGTGGTCTACGCCACCTTGCGGCGCGGAGTGAAGCCAGCGCCCTCGGCGGGCACTGAGTTTGTCTCGCAGCACGCCACCCATTAATTCGTATCAGGAGTCTGCACATGTCGACGCACAAACCCGCGCTGCTGCTGGGGGCCACCGCCCTGGTGCTGGTGGCCTTCACCTTCATTGGCCTTGGGCCCCGTCTGGGGGCCGCGACCGAGAAGCCCAAGGCAGCGATTGCCGCTGCGCCGCTTTCACCCAGCGAGCCGCTGCGGCTATCTGCCGCAGCGGTGGTGGCTGCCCCGGCGGATACCGCGCTGGTGCTACCGGGCTTGCTGACGCCCGCGCAGCAAACCTTCGTGCATCCCCAGGCCACCGGCTACGTGCGCCGCTATCTGGTGGACATCGGTGATGTCGTGGCGGCGGGTCAAACGCTGGCGGTGATCGACACACCGACGCTCGATCAGCAATTGCTGGCGGCCAAGGCGCGTGTGGCGCAGGCCGAGGCACAGGCGGCACTCGCCAAGCTCAACGATGGTCGCAGCCGCGCCATGGTGCAGGAGGGCATCGTCAGCCAGCAGCGCGCCGATGCCGATGCCACCGCAGCCCAGGCCGCGGAGGCCGATGTCGGCGTGGCGCGTGCTGCGCTGCGCAGCTTGCAGGCGCAGGTGGGCTACCAGCAGGTGAAGGCGCCGTTTGCAGGCCGTATCACCCAGCGCAATGCGGAGGTGGGGCAGCTGGTGGATGGCAGCTCGGCGCTGTTTACGGTGGCCGATACCCACGAGCTGCGCGTCACCGTGCAGGTGCCGCAGTCGAGCATGCGTGGCGTCACGGTGGGTGCTGCAGCCGCTGTGAGCCTGCGCGAGTATCCCGGTGAGGTGTTTGCAGGCCGCATCAGCCGCAGTGCCGGTGCGCTCGACAGTGCGCGCACGCTCACCACCGAAGTGCGGCTGGCCAATGCCGAAGGCCGCTTGCTGGCGGGATCGGCGGTGGATGTGAGCCTGACGCTGCCCAATGTGGCGAGGGCCGTGCTGATTCCCGCCAATGCCTTGATCGTCAGCGGCAAGGGCACGCAGGTCGCAAGGCTTCAGGGCGACCAGGTGCAACTCGCTGCCGTGCGGCTGGGGCGCGATCTCGGTAAGCAGATCGAGATCATCGAAGGGCTGAGTGTGGGCGATCAGGTGGCCCTGAGTCCGCCCGACACGGTGCAGGACGGCCAGAAGGTGGAGCTTGTCGAGCCCAAGCCTGCGAAATCCTGAAAGACTCATGCGCATCCATCCGCGCCATACGGCGCTGCTGTTCGCGTTCTTCATGTCGCTGTGCATGGCCACGGTGATGTCTGGCGTGCTCACGGTCTTGAATCTCGGCTTCAACCTCACCGCCTTGCAACGCTGGCCCCACAGTTTTCTGGTGGCCTGGCCGGTGGCCTTCCCCAGCGTGCTGCTGATTGCCCCCCGGGTGCGCGGCCTCGTGGCCTGGCTCACGCGGCCTGAGTAGAGTGTTGGCAGGTTTCATTCGCCTTCACTCATGCCTCTCGCCCGCACGCTGGCCCTCGCACTTGCCGCCATGACCTTCACCACAGCCAAGGCGACCAGCACCGCTGCGGTGCCCATTCCCGATCCCCAGTTCTCGCACGATTTTGCCGCCACCCAGCGCTACCAGCTGGGCCGCCCCACGGCACTGCGCTTCACGCCAGATGGCCGCCAGCTGTTCTTCCTGCGCAGCAGTGCGCGCGATTCCACCCGGCGGCTCTATATGTTCGATACCGTCACGGGCAGCACGCGCGAGCTGATCACGCCCGAGCAGGTGCTGGGCGGTGACGAAGAAGTGCTGAGCAAGGAGGAAAAGGCCCGCCGCGAGCGCCTGCGCCTCACCGCCAAGGGCTTCGCCCGCTACGACCTCACGCCAGACGGCAAGACGCTATTGCTGCCGCTCAGCGGCAAGTTGTTCGCGCTCGATCTCGCCAGCCACACGCTGCGCACGCTGGATGACGGTGTGAAGCCCGCACTCGATGCGCGGCTGTCGCCCGATGGCCTGCGCGTGGCCTTTGTGCGCGACTACGACCTCTACGTGCGCGAGCTGGCCACGGGCCGCGAAACCCGGCTCACCACGGGCGGTAGCGAGACACTGCAACACGGCCTGCCGTAGTTCATCGCGCAGGAGGAAATGGCGCGCTTCCAGGGCTTCTGGTTCTCGCCGGATGGCCAGACCATCGCCTATCAGGAGTCTGATCACGCGGGCGTGGAGCGCTTCACCATCGCCGACCCGGCCAAGCCCGGCACCGCGCCCGAGGGTTTCTATTACCCCCGCCCCGGCAAGGCCAATGTGCGCGTGCGCCTAGGACTCAAATCACTGAAGGGCGGGGCGACCACCTGGGTGCGCTGGGATGCCGAGCGCTATCCCTATCTGCTGCGCGTCGACTGGCCGAAGACCGCGCCCGTGCAGGCGCCGCTGACGCTCATCGTGCAGAGCCGTGACCAGCGCGAGCAGCAGCTGCTCACGGTGGATGCGCGCGGCAACACCACGCCGCTGCTCCTGCAGCGCGACCGCGCCTGGCTCGATCCCGATTTCGGCTTTGTGCGCTGGCTGCCCGACGGCAGCGGGTTTCTCACGGGCAGTGAGGAAAGTGGAGAGGCGCAGCTGATCCGCTACGACGCCAAGGGCCGCAATGCCCAGGTGCTGGTGCCGCGCGGCTTCGATGCCGTGGCGGGGGTGAGCGATGACGGCCGCGTCGTCGCCACCGTGTTCGCCACGCCGCAGGAAGTGCAGCTGCAGCGCATCAATCCCGCACTCGGCCCGGCTGCGGCACCCGAAGTGCTGGCGCGCGGCCTGGGCGAGCGCAGTGCGGTGCTGGCACGCAGCAGCGGCCATGTGGCCATCACCAGCGCCACGCTCGACACACCGGCGACCACCACGGTGTTCGCCGCCGATGGCAGCCGTATCGCCGAGCTGCCCAGCGTGGCCGAGCGACCGCGCGTGTGGCCCGAGCCAGAACTGATGACGGTGGAAGTGGGCGGCGAAACCTTTCACGCCGCCGTGCTCCGGCCACGCAATTTCGACCCCGGCAAAACCTACCCGGTGATCGACTCGGTCTATGGCGGCCCGACGGTGACGGTGGTGACGGCGAACGCGACGAGCTACTTGCGCGACCAGTGGTTTGCCGACCACGGCTTCATCGTCGTGAAGAGCGACAACCGTGGCACGCCGCGCCGCGACCGCGACTGGGCACGGGCTTTCAAGGATGTGCGCGGCGAGAACGGCGATGCCTTGTCGGTGATCGTCAACGACCAGGCGGCGGTGCTGGCGGCCGTGGCGGCCAAGGTGCCGCAGATGGACCTGCAGCGTGTCGGCATTTTCGGCTGGAGCTACGGCGGAACCGCCAGTGCGGCGGCGGTGCTGCTGCGGCCCGATGTGTTCAAGGCGGCGGTGGCCGGCGCGCCCGTTACCGACTGGCAGGATTACGACACCCACTACACCGAGCGCTATCTCGATACGCCGCAGGCCAATCCCACGGGCTACGCCAAATCGAACCTCGTCGCGCGCGCCGGCGAGCTGACACGACCGCTGCTACTGATGCACGGCAGTGGCGATGACAACGTGTACTTCCTGCACTCGCTGAAGCTCGCCGACGCGCTGTTCAAGGCCGGCAAGCCTTTCGAGTTTCTGCCGCTGGTCAACTTCACCCACATGGTGGCCGACCGGGTGGTGCAGCAGCGGCTGGATGCGCGCATCGTCGAGTTCTTTCTGCGGCACTTGTAGAGCTGCCGCAGCTCGGCACAAAACAAGCACTGTCATTCCGAGCACAGCGAGGAATCTTCCTTCAGGCGGCCCGAAGCTTGGAGAGGAGATTCCTCGCAGTGCTTGGAATGACAGGCCGCTGCCGCACCGCTCGTTGAATCGGCCCAGCCCTCAGGCTGAGGTGTAGGCGTCGATCAGCGATTCGGCCGCCTGCCGCAGTGAGGCATTGGGGCCGGCAGCACCCAGGCTCAGGCGGCTTAAGTAGGCGCCATCCATGAGTAGTTGCAGGCCGTCGGCCAGCGTCTCGTGGTCGTGTGCGCCGAGCGCTTTGCACAGGGCCCGCAGGCGGCGGCGCTTCTCGCGGTTGTAGGCCACCACCCCGGCGCGCGCCGGGTGGGCGTCATCCGTGAGTTCGACCGCCGCGTTGCCAATGGCGCAGCCGCGCTTCTCGCAGGTTTTTGCCTTCAGGGCCAGGCTGTCGAAGATCGCCAGCAGTGCTGCGCGTGGATCGTCCCGGTGCGGGCCGGTGGTGGCCTCCCACCACAGCCAGGCTTCGCGCTCGCTCTGCTTGAGGCATTCGGCCACCAGCTCGTCCTTGCTCTCGAAGGCGCGATAGAGGCTCATCTTGGTGGCGCCCGCTTCCTGTGCGATGGACTCCACACCCACCGCACGGATGCCCTGGCGGTAGAACAGCTCCCGCGCCGCATTGAAGATGCGGTCGCGCGCCGAACGACGCGGAGCGTCTTCCGGGGAAGAATCTGTTTGCGTTCGCGGGTTTGCAGTGGTCATGGCATTCATCTCGGGTTGCAGCACTTGAAATGATACGGGTCGGTCGCAGCCTATGGAGGGATGTTACCGAGCGGTATCACCACCTTTCGTATGGTGGTGCCAATCGGCCCAATCTCAACCACTACAGGGGTCCGCCATGGCTTCACCCAAAATTGCTCTCGTCACCGGCGCCAACAAGGGCATCGGCTTTGAAACCGCCCGCCAGCTCGGCCAGCTGGGCATTCACATCATCGTCGCCAGTCGCGACCCCGCCAAAGCAGAGGCCGCCACCCTGGCCCTGAAGAGCGACAACCTCAGTGCCGAGGCGCTCACGCTCGACGTGAGCAGTGCCAAGTCGATCGACACCGCCGTCAAGGTCGTCACCGACAAGCACGGTCACCTCGACATTCTCATCAACAACGCGGGCGTTCTGCTGGACGACGCCAGCAAGAAGCCCAGTGAGCAGACGATGGATGCCTGGCGCAAAACCTTCGACACCAATGTGTTTGGGCTCATCGCCGTCACTAATGCCTTTCTGCCGCTCATCAAGAAGTCATCGGCCGGGCGCATTGTGAATCTCTCCAGCATTCTCGGCAGCAACACCCTGCACCAGCAGAAGGACAGCGGCATCTATGACTACAAGCTGCCGGCCTACAACGTCAGCAAGAGCGCGGTGAATGCCTGGACGGTGCACCTCGCGCACGAGCTGAAAGACACCCCCATCAAGGTGAATGCCGCGCACCCTGGCCACGTGCAAACCGACATGGGCGGCGCCAGCGCACCAATGGCGATTGCCGATGGCGCGAAGACCAGCGTCGCACTCGCCACACTAGCTGGCGACGGCCCCACCGGCGGCTACTTTCATCTTGATCAGGCACTGCCCTGGTAAACACTCCGCACTCCGCACTCCGCACTCCGCACTCCGCACTCCGAAATCCAAAATGACCAAAACCACCTTGCACACCCCGCTCACCATGGGCGACCTCACGCTCGCCAATCGCATGATCATGGCGCCGCTCACCCGCACCCGCGCCGGCACCACGCACATCCCCAATGCCCTGATGGCCGAGTACTACGCACAGCGCGCGAGCGCGGGCCTGATTCTCACCGAGTGCTCGATGGTGGCCGACGATGCCAGCGCCTTCATCGGCGAGGGCGGCATCTTCAGCGATGAAACCGTGGCCGGCTGGAAGCTCGTCACCGACGCCGTGCACGCCAAGGGCGGCAAGATTGCGATGCAGATCTGGCATCCGGGACGCGCCGCGCACAGCGGCATCAACGGCGTGCAGCCGATCTCGTCGAGTGCGAAGGCCATCGACAGCACCACCCACACCCTGCGCGGCAAAGAGGCCTACGAAGTGCCGCGCGTGCTCGCCACCGAAGAGCTGCCGGGCATCGTCGAGTTGTTCCGCAAGGCTGCGGAGCGCGCCAAGGCTGCGGGCTTCGATGGCGTGCAGATTCATGGCGCGCATGGCTATCTCATCGACCAGTTTCTGCGCGACAGCCTCAACGACCGCAGCGATAACTACGGCGGCTCGCTGGAGAACCGCGCGCGCCTGCTGCTGGAAGTGGTGGATGCCGCCATCAGCGTGATGGGCGCCGGCCGCGTCGGCGTGCGTATCTCGCCGCTGGTGCCCTTCAACGACATGAGCGACTCCAACCCCAAGGCGCTGGTCGAATACGTGGCGAAGCAACTCAGCGCGCGAAAGGTCGGCCACTTCGAAGTGCGCCACGACCAGCACGACCGCCCTGCCGAAGTGGAGCTGGCGCAGATTGCCCGCGAGCACTTCAAGGGCACGCTGCTGCTCAATGGCGGCTTCACGCAGGAGTCCGGCGAAGCGGCCCTTGCCAGCGGCCTGGCTGATGGCATCGTCTACGGCAAGCTGTTCATCGCCAACCCTGATCTCGTCGAGCGATTCGCCACGTCCAATCCGCCGCTCAATGCACTGGATATGAGCACGCTCTATGTGCCGGGTGCGAAGGGTTACACGGACTATCCGGCGCTGGCGGCCTGAAGTCTTTCAAGTGTTGCCGAAGCCCGGATGATCTCCGGGCTTTTTTGTGGCTGCTCACTGGCTGCGGGTGAACGTGGGCGACGTGAAGTGCAACCGTCATCCCAGCCGATTTAGAATCTGAATCAGGTCAACGTTTGCTTGGGGCAAGCGTTTTCGTAGGTCAGACAGACAAGGATCGAAATCCATGCAGACCGCCACGCCGCGCGTTTTTGAAGTCGCACCCCGCGCCTTGTTCCTCTCTGCGGCGCTCGCGCTGTCAGCCTGTGGTAGCGGTGGCGACGACGGGGTTGATGCCGACCTGCAAGGCTGCACCAGCATCGAAGGCGGCGGCACACAGGTGTCGTTCACCAGCAGCGCGGGCTGCCCGTCCTGTGCTTCCGCAGACAACGCGCGTGCTGCGGACGGCAACTTCGATTCAGCGGCGACCATGCAGATGGGGCCGGGTGGCGCGGCCACCATCGAGCTGAGAGTCACTGCGCAAGATGGTGTCATCTTCCCAAGCGGTAGTTCGGTGGGCTTGGCGTACTCCTTAGCAACCGATGCGCAGGCGGGGCTTACACCCTCCTTCGTCACTTACTTAAATGGTGTGCAGCAGGAGACGCGAACCTTGTCTGTCAACGGCGTTGGCAGCGGCAGTGGTCAAAAGCAATCAACCCAGTTCCGCGCCAATCGGCAGTTTGATGCCGTGGCGTTCTCGGTCAACCGGGCCGGCTCAGCGGGCTCGCTTACGGCCCAGTTCTTTGAAGCCTGTACGGGGCGGTGAGTGCATAGACCCTGAGGCACTCAACGCTTCTTTGGGGCAAGCGTTTTCGTAGTTCAAACCAATAAGGATGGAAATCCATGCAACTGATTCAATCCACCGCGCCTCGCGTCTTGTTGATCTCTGCGGCGCTGGCCCTGTCTGCCTGTGGCGGCGGCGGTGGCGACGTGCCATCGCCGAGTCCGGCACCTGCGCCGACGCCTTCACCGCTACCTACACCGGCTCCAACGCCCGCTCCTTCGCCATCGCCGTCTGGCACGGTCTGCGGCTCTGCGTTTTTGGGCAATGCGACGTCCACTTTCACCAGCCTCTGCAACGGGTTCTGCACAAATACCGCGCCGACCGATGCGATCGACAACGACGCGGATAGCGCCGCAGTGATGTCCTTCACGGGCGCGGGAGGCACGATCACGCTGCGGGCGCGCACCCAGCCCGGTACTGTCGTACCGGCTGGTAGGATGGCTGGTGCCTTGATTTCACTTGCCTCACAGACGGCGGTATCGACGACGCTGAGTTTCAACACTTACCTCAACGACACGATGCAGGAAACAGTGGGCTCAATCAGCAATACAGCGAGCCCTTCGACCAATACCACACGCAATTTCTATCGCTACGTCAACACCAAGCCTTACGACCGCATCGATGTGGTGGTCGAGCAGTC
This sequence comes from uncultured Sinobacteraceae bacterium, assembly GCA_947085665.1. Lineage (GTDB taxonomy): Bacteria > Pseudomonadota > Gammaproteobacteria > Nevskiales > Nevskiaceae > Stagnimonas. The sequence goes on from CAMTXV010000131.1 coordinate 8,392, forward strand.
TGGCAGCGTGACTACACGCATCTTCGAGGTTTGCAGCGAGTAGCCAGAGTAGGGCGGATTAGCGCGGCGTAATCTGCCTTTCTTGGGCTGGATGCAGTTAGGTAGGGTGGGCAAAGCGAAGCGTGCCCACGCGGAGGGTTCGCCCGATGAGCGTGGGCAAACAAGAACATGTTTGCCCACGCTACGCACTGCAAGACGAGTAGGGGAATCTGCCGGGCAATGCGTCCTGTGCTCAGCAGCCTTTGTACTCAATCGATAAAAACCAAAACAATGGGGGAGAGAACGTATGCGTCAAACCGCAATGGCGGTGATGGTGGTATCAGCGGGCTTGCTGATGGGTTGCGGCGGTGCTGCTTCCAATGCGCTCTGCGAGTCGATTGGCCCCGGCGCCAACTTTCTGGTGCTCTCTGGCGGAGTGGAGAATCTCGATGCCGTCGCCGATGGCAACCTAGGCTCCTTTGCCACCTTCAGTGCCCAGGGTGCTGGTAGCTACATCAGTTCGAAGGGCAATCGATTTGGTGGTGGCAGCGTGGCCGGCGCCTTCATCACCCCGCCGAGCGGGTTTACCGCGGCCGACATCACAGTGGCCACGTTCGTGACCCAGGAGCAAAGCACGGTGGAGAGTGCGACTGGCCCCACGCTCAGCGTTACCGCAACGCCAAGCGAACCGGCCACGCAGTTCGTTTCCTTCGTGACGACCTTGCCTTTCGACGGTGTGCGGATCGCCATCAACACCGCGGACAATACCGAGATGCTGGTGTACGAAATCTGCGGCAATGGCGCGGTGCGCTAGTTGTGCAGTGAGGTAGGGTAGGCAAAGCGAAGTGTGCCCACGCGGAGGGTGCGCCCGATGAGCGTGGGCAAACAAAAGCATGTTTGCCCACCCTACGTACTGGACGCAGCGTCGCGAATCTGTTGTCTCAAGCGGTAATCGGTCGCGCTGAAAGATGCACGCCTAGCGAGTTGAGCACTTTGAGCACGGTAGCAAAGCTGGGATTGCCCTCTGCGGATAAGGAGCGGTACAACGCCTCACGCGCCAGGCCGGTTTCGCGCGAGATTTGCATCATGCCTTTCGCGCGGGCCACGACTCCAAGCGCGTGCAGGATGAATGCCGCATCGTCGCCGCCTTCTTCAAAGCAGGCTTCCAGATACTGCTGGATGTCCTCGTCGGTCTTGAGGTATTCAGCGCTGTCGTAGGGGAGAGTCTTGGTCTTGCTCATGGCGAGAGTCCTTGTGCCAAGGCGATGGCAGCTTTGATGTCTTTGTCCTGCGTGGCCTTGTCGCCCCCGCAAAGCAGAATCACCAGCACTGCACCGCGTTGCGTGTAATACACCCGGTAACCGGGGCCCACATCGATTTTGAGTTCCGTTACGCCACCGGTGAGCACTCGATGCTGCCCGGCATTGCCCATCTGCAAGCGGTCGATGCGCGCCTGGATTCGACGCTGCGTCGGGCGGTCTCGCAGGGCAGCGAACCATGCAGAGAAGACCTCGGTTTGGCGAACTTCGATCATGGCCAGAATGTAACTCTAAAGTTACATACGGTCAAAGCAGGGGCTGCTTGTCTACTTCAGCTCCGCCGAGCTTTTACCGAGCAAGCGCCGCGCAATGATCAAGAGCTGGATCTGCTGCGTGCCCTCGAAGATGTCGAGAATCTTGGCGTCGCGCGCCCACTTCTCCAGTAGCTCGTCTTCGCTGTAGCCCGCCACGCCACACAGCTCGACACACTTGAGCGCGACATCGACACAGGTGCGGCCGGCCTTGGCCTTGGCTTGCGAGGCTTGCAGTGAATTGGGCTGGCGGTTGTCGGCCATCCAGGCGGCTTGCAGGGTGAGCAGGCGCGCGGCCTCGTAGTCGGCTTCCATGCGCCGCAGCTCGGCGGCTGCGGCATGTTGCAGCCGCGCGGGCTTCTTGTAGTCCACTTCTACACCGGCGCTCGCCAGCAGCTCGCGGGTGCGCTCGATGCATGCGCGGGTGAGGCCCACGGCCATGCCGGCCACAAGCGGGCGGGTGTTGTCGAAGGTCTGCATCACGCCGGCAAAACCTTTTTCCACGTTCACTTCGGGCGTGCCGAGCAGGTTCTCCTTCGGCACGCGCACGTCTTTCAGCACGAAGGCGGCGGTGTCGCTGGCGCGAATGCCGAGCTTGTGTTCGAGGCGCACCAGCTCGAAGCCGGGTGTGCCTTTTTCCACCACGAAACTCTTGATGGCAGCGCGGCCCACGTTGCGGTCGAGTGTGGCCCACACCACCACGAGATCGGCCCGCGCGCCGCTGGTGACGTAAATCTTCTCGCCGTTCAGCACGTAGTCGTCACCATCAAGTCGCGCGGTGGTGCGAATGTTGGCGCTATCGCTGCCGGTGCCGGGCTCGGTGATGGCCATGGCCGCCCAGCGGCCCTTGAAGCGGGCCAGCTGCTCATCGTTGGCCACCGCCGCAATCGCTGAGTTGCCCAGGCCCTGTCGCGGCATGCCCAGCAGCAGGCCCACATCGCCCCAGCACAGTTCCATGATGCCGAGCACGGTCGATAGATTGCTGCCGTTGCGGTTGCCCTCATCGGCAGTGCTGCGCTCGCGCCCCGCGCCGGCCGCACCCGCACCGCCACCTCCGCCGGCGGCGTTCATGCCGTCGAGCAGGCTGGCAAGCATTTGCAGCTCTTTCGGTTCGTCGTGCTCAGCGCGGTCGTACTTGCGGGAGATGGGGCGGAACATCTGCGCGGCGACCTGATGCGCCTGGGCGACGAGGGCGCCGAACTTTCTGGGGGTTTCGAGATGGATCATTGCAGTCTCAATCTTGCTTTCCCTCGCCCTCCGGGAGAGGGGTGGGGGTGAGGGAGCGCAGCTCGGAGACCGCCACTCGCTTTTAGATGGCGCTCCCTCATCCGTCGCTCCGCGACACCTTCTCCCGGCGGGAGAAGGGACAGAAAATCAGACCAGCAGCACGCCTTCCATGAAGCCGCAGGCGCGCAAGTCGCGATACCAGCGCTCCACTGGGTATTCCTTGGTAAAGCCATGGCCTCCCAGCACCTGCACGCCGTCGTTGCCGATGCGCATGGCCTTGTCGGTGGCCAGTTGGCGGGCAATGGCGGTTTCGCGCACGAAGTCTTCACCCCGTTCGGCGAGTGCTGCGGCGCGCCAGGTGGCCAGCCGCAGCCCTTCAAGCTCCACGCTGATGTCGGCAATCATGAATGCCACGGCCTGCCGATGGCTGATGGGCTCGCCAAAGGCGATGCGCTCGTTGGCGTAGGGAATCACGTGATCGAGCACCGCCTTGCCTGCGCCTGTGGCGAGCGCTGCCCAGGCCAGGCGCGAGAGGGCGATGCACTCGGCGTAGTCCGCGGTGCTGCCCAGCAGCGCGGGGGCTTCAAGCACCACGCGCTTGAGGGTGAGGCGCGTGGTGGAGGCCGCGCGCAGGCCCATCGCCGGTTCGGCAGTGAGCTGGATGCCGGCGCTCTTGGACTCCACCAGAAACAGGCGCGGCAGGCCATCGAGCATCGCGGCAATCACGAACAGCTCGCAGTCGGCCCCGCGTGGCACCAGTGACTTCACACAGTTCAACACATAGCCGCCGTCGCTGCGGGTGGCGACGGTCTTCAGCGCAAAAGGGTCGAACAGCGGTTGAGGCTCCTGCACGGCCAAGGCGGCGGCGGGCGGGTTGTCGGCTACGAAGCTCGGCAGGTACTGCGCCTGCTGCGTGGCATTGCCCCACAGCGTGAGCGCAGTGGCCACAGCACTCGGGGCCAGACAGGCCACCGCCAGCGAGAGATCGCCCTCGGCGAGTGCTTCGGCAATCAGGACATTGGTGACGGTGCTGCGGGTGGCGCCGGCGCCGCCAAAGCTCTCAGGGATGCCCAGCACGGCGAAGCCAAGCGCCGCACTTTCTTTCAGCAGCTCGGCGGGGGCGGCCGCGGCGGTGTCGGCAGCTGCAGCCGCTTGCCGCAGCTGGCCGTGTGCGAAGGCGAGGGCCGCCTCGCGCAGCATCTGCTGCTCTTCCGTGGGCGTGAGGTCGAACAGACCGCCACTGCTGGCGCGCGGCAGACGCTCGGCCTTGAGCAGCTTGCTGGCTGCGCCAAAGCTGCGACCCACGGTGCCGGCAGTGGCAAAGCCGGCGCGTGCGGAGTGGTACAGCCCGCGCTCGGCCAGCTGACGCAGGCCGAGCTTGTCCACCGTGGGGCTGCTGGCAAAGCGGTTGAGGGCCTTCAGGCCCAATGCCATTACAGATTCGGCCATCGACATGAGAGGAGCCTTAGAACGCGTAGGTGACCGACATCGAGATGTTGTCGCGATCGGCGCGGGTGTTCTCACGGCGCTTGCCGCCGAAGAAGTTCTGGTAGAGCACACGGCCGGTGAGTGAGGGCGTGATATTGATTTCGGTGCCGCCCAGAAACTCCTTGCGGCCTTGCACGAAGTTGCTCTGCGGTGCGGGCGCGGTGCCTTCCACGTCCCAGGCCATGGCGAAGGTGGGTTTGAACGACCAGCCGAACACCACGTCGTTGTATTCCATGCGCACCAGTGAGCGCAGGCCCCAGGCAAAGCTTTCGCCGAAGCCGCGTGTCTGCTGCGTGGGGTTGAGCTTGCAGGTGAAATCGCTGGCCTCGCCGGTGATTTCATCATTGCAGGAGTTGGCGGCCGTCAGCCCCGTGCCATCGCCGCCGGCACCGAAGTGACTGTCTTGAAAGGTGCCGCCGGCAAACTGCACTTCGCTGAGCTTGGGCATGCCCACCACATGCTGAAAGCCGGCCTCGGCCAGCAGAATCACCTGATCAGCCGCAAAAGGGTTTTGCGACCAGATGCGAATGGCGGTGATATCGAACTGGCCCACGCCGAGGCGCTCGTAGCCACGGATGTAGGTGTTGGGTTCCACGCGGTCGAGGCCGCGATACGCCGCCAGAAAACTGGGGATGGCATGCCGTGCGCTGGGCAGGGTGCCGATACCCAGTTCAGCGAGGCCCGACAGCAGCGGCACTGGAATCTGCGCAGGGCCAAGTCCCAGCAGATCGCTGATGCCGCCCAGCACATCGCCCGTGCCTGCGGGGAGCACTACGATGTCGTTGGTGGGGAAGGCGGGTTGCAGGCCCGCGTAGACGAGATCCGGCAGGTGCACCTGCACCGGCGAGTTGGGGCGGTAGGAATACTCGCCCGAGACCGAGAGCTTGCCCACCGAGGTGTTGAAGCTGATGCCGAGCATCTGCACGTTCTCGGGGTACTCCAGCAACACGCGCAGCGATTCGATGGGCAGCGGCTCCAGGCCATCGCCCGGCAGGATGGGCCCCAGCGTGCCGCGGAAGCCCTGGCAGTCGATGAGCGCTTCTGCGCCACTGCCCGAGTCGCGCGCGCAGCTGTTGTCGCTGGAGATCACCGAGGCATAGGGCAGCCGCGAGTGGTAGTTGAGCGCATAGAACGAAAGCTCGGTTCCGCCATTGAGCCATTCCGCGTTGTAGTTGAGACGCGCACCGAACTGGCCCTGGCTGCTGGGCCGGTATTCCTCGGGGTATACGGTGACCGAGGTGCTGCTGATGAGCCCAAGGCCACCCGCGAGGCGAAACTGCTGGTCTGGGTCTTCGCCGAACTGGCCGAGACCAATGACGGCGTAGGGGCCATTGCCAGCGATGTCGTTGTCTGAAAAAAAGCTGCCGGCGGCATCGGGCTCGATGCGCTTCCAGCCGAATTGATACAGCAGCTCGCCCGAGAGCGAGTCGGTGAGGTCCATCGACAGCAGCGCCACCGGCACGGGCTGGAAGATCTCGTTGATCTCGCCGCCCGGCATGCGCAGGAAGTTCTGGTTGGGGGGATTGATCTCCGAGACGCTGTTGAGCGCCAGCAGATTGCTTTCGCCCCAGCGCACGGTTTGCTGGCCCACCGAGATGACTGCCGTGCGGTCGTAGAACTCGGTGGTGTATTGCACGAAGGCGTCGTACAGCCGTGCGCCCTGCGCGAAGTTGTCGGCAATACCGCTGGGCCGTCTCACCCGCTGTGGCTGGAAGCGGGTGTCGAAATGCCGCTCGTTGAGGTCGGCGTTGACCGGGTCGTAGTAGGCGATGCCGCGCACACGCGCCAGAAAATCGCCCTTCTCGAAGGTGAGGTCGGTGGCGAGCTTGGTGGTGGCGGCCACCAGATCATAGCGGTCGTAGTTGTTGTTGCCGTCGTCGCCATTCACCGCAAAGATGGAACCCTGCGCCGCCACCAGTCGCGCGTTGGGCGCGGGGTCGCCGGTGATGGAATAGCAGTTGTCCAAAGCGCAGAGATCAGACTGATTCGGTACGTTGAGCTTGCCCACCAGCGCGTTGCTGCGCTCCTGCAAGCGCCAGGCCGCACCTGCCGACACTCGGTTCTTGATAGTGAGGCTGCCGCCGCCCAGCTCGTATTCCAGCGCCGATGCCACCGGTGCTGCGCACAGCAAGACCAGGGCCGGAATGGTCAGCAGGGCTGACCGGGGGGCGACACGTTTCATGGACTCTCCTCGATTGCGAACGCCGCCCCGTACATGCAGGGCTGGCTGTTGTGGCCGGATTGTAGACCAACCTTGTCAGTGCGCGATGGCAAAGTCTGCCAGCCGGGGGTATGCTCGAAACACATCATAAAAAGCGGTTCTGCTCGGAGGAGTCCACTATGTTGAACAGCATTCAAAAGAGCCTCGTGCTCGCGGGTTTGGCCTGGGGCATTGCCCAGCCTGTGCAGGCCGGGGTTTCGGCGGCAGAAGCAGCCAAGCTCGGCACCACACTCACGGCCATTGGCGCCGAGAAGGCCGGCAACAAGGAGGGCACGATTCCGCCGTTCGAGGGCCGCAAGTTCTACGACGGCAAAGACCCTGAGCTGCTCACCATCAGCCGCGCCAAGCTGGAGGACTACCGCAAGAACAAGCCGGATGAACTCGAAGAGCGCTTCAAGAAGGCCGCCGGCGCGGAATTCCAGAACCCCAGGTTTGAAATCACCAAGGCCAACATGGCGCAGCACGCCGCCAAGTTGAGCGAAGGGCACAAGGCCATGCTGGCCAAGTACCCCACCTTCAAGATCAAGGTGTACAAAACGGTGCGCCCGGCGTTTTTCCCCACCGAGGTGGAAGCCGCCACCAAGGCCAACGCTACCAGCGCCACGCTCACGGGCACCGACGATGTGAAGGGCGCGAAGCTCGGCTTCCCCTTTCCCATCCCCAAGACCGGCGCCGAGGTGATCTGGAACCACAAGCTCAAGTTCCGCGGTACCTCGGTGAAGCGCTTCAACAACCAGGCCATCGTCAAGCCCGATGGTTCCATCAGCATCACCAAGCTGGTGGAAGACGTGAAGTTCAAATACGCCAACCTCAAGGAACCGGACTGGGACGGCAAGACCTACACGATGTACATGAGCGAGTCGGTGGCTCCTGCCAGCAAGGCCGGTCAGATTGTGCTGGCGCATGAAACCAGCGACCTCAGCACCGGCGGCCGCACGGCCTACATTTATTCGCCAGGCACCGCACGCGTCACTCGCGCGCCAGACGTGGGCTACGACAACCCCGCGCTCAACACCGACAACGAGCAGTACAACGACCAGATCGACGTTTTCAACGGCGCGCTCGACCGCTACAACTGGAAGCTGATCGGCAAGAAGGAGATCTACATCCCCTACAACTCGCTGCAGATCAACTCGCCGAAGCTCAAATACAAAGACATCCTCAAGCCCTTCCACGTGAACCCCGACTACGCACGCTTCGAGCTGCATCGCGTGTGGGTGGTGGAAGCCACCTTGAAGCAGGGCCTGCGCCACAACTTTGCCAAGCGCGTGTTCTACATCGACGAAGACAGCTGGAGCATCGCCGTGGTGGACAACTACGACGCGCGCGGCTCGCTGTGGAAAGTGCAGGAGGCGCATCTGTTGAGCCTGCCCTTCATTCCCACCACCACGGGCATCCCCGAGCTGATTTACGACTTGCAGTCGAACCGCTACTTCGCCACCACGCTCACCAACGAAGACCCGGTGAGTGATTTCGAAGCGACCTACGACGACAAGTATTTCGAGTCGAGCAACCTGAAGCGCAAGGCCAAGAGCAAGTAGCCCAGCGCTGTTCCCGCGCTGCCATCTCATTCGGGGTGGCAGCGTTTTCACGTACGAGATCCATACCATGGCCACTGCCAGCAATAACGTCCTCAGCGCCGCACTCGGCGCGCCACTGCCCGCCGGCCTCAAGAGCCTGAGCAAGCCGCAGCTCGAACAGCTGGTATCAGCACTGGAAACCGCCAAGGGCAAGCAGCGTGCTGCACTCGAAGCCTCCACTGAAGCGGCCTTGAGCCACATTCCCATGCTGCTGCGCGGTGCCGTGCGCAAGGTGCTGTTCGGATGAGCACCCTCGCCGCCAAAGCCGAAGTGCTCAAGCTCGCCCGTCTGCTGGGCGTGGCTGAAAGCGAGCTGGCATTTCTCGCCGATCACAACGCCCTCGATATACGCGCGCTGCGCGAGCAGATGACCGCGCAGCTGTACGACGACGGCAAGACACTGCTGCTGAAGGTGGCCGCTGCCACCAAGCTCACACCCACGTCCATATCAGCCGTGATTGCCGAAAAGGCGCTGGGGCCGCTGCTGTGCGCGCGCGTGGCCTCGCTGGTGGGGGCCGAGAAGGCCATCGACATCTCGAAGAAACTCTCGCCGGCTTTTCTTGCCGAAACCTGCCTGCACCTCGACCCGCGCCGCACGGCGGACATCATTCGCGGCACCCCGGTGGAACTGGTGGTGGCGGTATCGAAGATCCTTCAGGTCAAGCAGGAATACGTGACCATGGCGCGCTTCGTGGATGCGCTCAGCCCTGAGGCGATCAAGGCCGTGATCAACTCAACACCAGACGAAGAGCCGCTGCTGCGCACCGCTGTGTTTGCTGAAAACCCCGCGCTGCACAACGAGCTGGTCAGCTACCTGCCCAAGTCGCGGCACAAGAGCCTCATCGCGAAGGCGGCAGTGGATGCCGAGCTGTGGTCAGCTGCCTTGAGCTTGATGTCGCACCTGAATCCGCAATGGATGGGCGAGCTGGGCCAGCTCACGGCCGAGCTGGACGACGCCACGCTGGCGAAGATCGTCGGCTACGCCACCGCGCAGAAGCTCTGGGCGGTGCAGCTGCCAGTGATTGCCGCCACGCCGCCTGAGAGCCAGAAGCGCATGTTGTCGAGTGTGGCCATCAACCAGCCTGCTGTGCTGGATGCGATTGCCGATGCTGGCAAGGACAAGGCCACAGCCGCCGTGCTGAAAACCCTCAAAGCCCAGATGCCGTCGGCGATGCAGGCGCGGTTCGCTTAAGCCTGCAAAGCTTCGCGGGTGCGCTCCAGAAACACATCCACCAGCGCCGCGAACTTGGCCTGGATGAAGGTGGGTGCGACGAGGCGGTACATGAAGGGCACGGGCACGTCGAAGAGTTCGCCCTTCACTTCGAAGCTCAGCTTGGTGCCGCTGCCTTGTGCTGCGGTCTTGAAACGGCCGGCGATGCTGGCATTGCCTTGCTTGGCGATGGGCGTCCAGCTCAGCTCGCCCTTCTTCACATCCACCGTGTAGTGCGCGCCATAGCTCACCTCGTGGGCGATGTTGGCAATCTTGCTGCCGATGGCATTCATCTGCCACAGGTACTGATCCGGGCCGAGCTGGGTCAGGGTGCGCAGCTTGGGGAAGCGCTTGATGGTGGTCTCAAGGTCTTTGAACAGCGCATTGACCTTGGCGGGCGGCAGATCGATGTCGATGCTGCGGGTGATGCTGATGCTGACTTTCATGGCTTTCGATTGCGGATTGCGGATTGCGGATTGCGGGTTTGAGACTTTTTACAGACGCAGCGTGCCGTTTTGAATCTTCTGGTGCAGCGCTGAGGTGAGCGGCTCGTAGCCGCGCTGGCGGTCGGCAAGCACATAGAGCGGCTCGCTCACGAGTGCAGGGTCGAAGCCCTCGCGCTTGAGGTCCACCTTCTTGAACTTGAAGGTGCCTGTCACTTCCTGCTCGCCCTTGAGCCGCAGGAACAGCGGCACGGCGTAGGCGGGCAGGGCGGCACACACATGCTGTGCGAGCGCTGCGCCATCGAGCGTGCCGCCGAAGGTGATTGCTGCCATGCCCGCGCGGCCGTCGGTGCCTGGTACCTGCACGCCGTAGACCACCGCCTGCTCCACCCCGGCAAAGGCGTTGAGCGCGCTCTCCACCTCGGTGGTGGCCACGTTCTCGCCCTTCCAGCGGAAGGTGTCGCCCACGCGGTCGACGAACTGGATGTGTCGGCAGCCCTGGTCGCGCACGAGGTCCCCCGTGTTGAACCAGAGATCGCCCTTCTTGAACACATCACGCAGCAGCTTGGCATCGCTGCTTTTCTTGTCGGTGTAACCATCGAAGGGCGCGCGGTCGGTGATTTCGGCAATGAGCAAGCCGGTGCCGCCCTTCTCCACTTTCTGCATCAGGCCCTTCGCATCGCGCACAGGCTCTTCGTGTTCGGTATCGAAGCGCACGATGGCGAAGGAGAGCGGCGAAAAACCCGCTGTGCGCTGCATGCCGAAGGCATTCACAAAAGCCACATTGCTTTCGCTGGCGCCATAGAACTCGCTGATGTTGGTGATGCCGAAGCGGCTCTGGAAAGCCTCCCACAGCTCGGGCCGCAAGCCGTTGCCCACCATCAGGCGCACATCGTGGATGCGGTCTTTCGCGGTCGGCGTCTGGTTGAGCAGGTAGCGGCAGAGTTCGCCGATGTAGCAGAAGGCCGTGGCGCGACTGCTGCGCACTTCGTCCCAGAAGCGGCTGGCCGAGAACTTCTTCGACAGCACCAGCGCGCCACCACTGCCCAGCACCGCGCCCCAGCTCACCGTGAGCGCATTGTTGTGGTACAGCGGCAGGCAGCAGTAGAAGACGTCGCTGGGCTTCAGCCGCATGGCCATCTGCGAGAGGCCTGCCATGCCGCGCAGCCAGCGGTAGTGCGTCATGCGGCTGGCCTTGGGCAGGCCCGTGGTGCCGCTGGTGAACACATAAAAGCAGGTGCTGCGTGCCTGGATGGCCGCAGTGCCAGGCGGATTGCGGTCGCTGCGCGCGGCGCTGTCCTTGGCGAGATCGGTGTAGCCCTTTGGTGCAGCCTTGCTGCCTTCCCAAAAATACTGCACCGCGTGCGCACCGCCGGGCTGGTAGGGCGTGCTGGCCAGCGCCTCGACGCATTCGCTGCCCACGAGAATCACCTTCGGCGCAATCAGCCCGATGCTGTGGGTCAGCACATCGCCGCGCTGCTGGTGATTCAGCATGCCGGCGGCGGCACCCAGCTTCACCACCGCAGTCACGCAGGCCAGCGTTTCGGCGCGGTTTTCCATGAGGATGGCCACGCTGTCGCCGGGCTTCACGCCAGCTTCAGCGAGGCTGGCCGCAATGCGATTCGCCCAGGCATTGAAGGCGTGGTACGTCCACTGCCGGCCCTCGAACACCAGCGCGGTGGCCTGCGGCGTGCTGGCCGCGTGGCGCTCCACAATCAGCCCAATCGAGAGCGCGGTATCTGGCTTCACGGTGGCGAGATTCCACAGGCCGCGCAGCACCACGGGCATATCGGGCAGGCCCTTCAAGCCGGCATGAAGAATGTCGCGCAGGCGAATGCGGTCGGGTGTGGCGAGTGTCATGGGTTCTCCTCTCAACAGTGGTGTGCCGCTGCCCTGTGTCGGGCGGTCGGCCGTGAATCGACAACAGCAATCAGTTCCAGCGCTTTTGCGCCTTCAGGGTGAGGGCGCCGGCAATGAGGGCCTCGATGAAATGCGTGGTGCGCAGCACCAGATCAGCGCGGCGCTTGGGATCTTCAAGGTAGTCCAGCGTGCGGTGAAACACGTGCTCCACGATGGGCTCGGTCAGCTCTTCGACGATGGCGGCTGAAAGGCCCGTTGGCCCCTGCGTGGCCAGAATGTCTTCCGCCAGCTCTTGGGCCACCTGCCGAATACGGGCACGAATGGCCTGCTGCAGGCGCCCGGAAGACCCGTGCAGTTCGCGCACGCCCACGATGAACGCCTCGGGATACTGCTTGGCGTAGTCGAAGACATATTCCACGGTGCGTTGCGGCACGGTTTCCACCGGCAGGCCGCTGTGGCGAATGCTGCGCAGCGCTGGGGCAAGGTCTTGCGCGAACTCGTCGATGATGGCGAGGCTCAGCTCATCCAGCGACTTGAAGTGGCGATAAAAGGTGTTGGGGTTGAGCCCCGCCATGCGGCCCAGCTCGCGCACGCCCAGGGCCAGCAGACTGCGCTTCTCAGCGGCCAGCTTGAGCGCCGCGGCAATCAGCCGCTCGCGCCCGCCAGCCTCCGGTGCTTCGCGTTCGGCAAGGGTATTGCGGGTGGCTTTGCGGGGCTTCGTCAGGCTCATGGCAGCGATTGTAGTGAGGCGCTTCACCTTCGTATACAGTTGTCTACATCTTGATTCACGGGCGCCGGCTCGCCGCAACAAGATGCGGCGAACTGGGCTATGGCGAGAGATCGGAAGAGCGTCG
>CAMTXV010000132.1:0-3055 GCA_947085665.1 uncultured Sinobacteraceae bacterium
AAGCTGAAATTACCCAGCATCTCGAAGAAGGTGTGATGACGCGCGGTGTAGCCCACGTTCTCAAGATCGTTGTGCTTGCCCCCGGCACGCACGCATTTCTGGCTCGATGCCGCGCGCTTGTAGGGACGCGAGTCCTGCCCCGTGAAGACATCCTTGAACTGCACCATGCCGGCATTGGTGAACAGCAGCGTGGCGTCGCCTGCGGGCACGAGGCTCGATGAAGGCACCACGGTGTGGTCCTTGGTGGCGAAAAATTGCAGGAACTTGGCGCGCAGTTCGTTGCTGGTCATGGCTTTCAGCGGCAAAAAAGAGTCGCGCAGTTTAGCGACTTGCCTCCCCGCTGGGGCGGATACCTAAGCGCCTTCCGAATCCTCTTCCGCAGCACCTTCAAAAGCGGCCTTGATGTGCTCACCAGCAAAGCCTCGGGCGGCCAGGTGGTTGTAGCGTTTCTGCCGCTCCGCCCTATCCTTTGGCGGCTGGCGGTACTTGCGCTGATAGGCGTCCACGCAGAGCGCCGTCCAGTCGCACTGGGCAGCCTCCATCGCCTCGCGGATCATGGCATCGGGCAGGCCAGCCACCCGCAGCTCGGCGCTGATGCGAATGGGCCCGTAGCCCTGGGCAATACGGTTGTGGATACGGCTGGCGGCAAAGCGGGGGTCCGACTGCCAGCCGTTCTCGCTGAGGTCTTCCACCAGCGGTTCCACTTCTTCAGCCGCCACCCCGCCCTGCCGGAGCTTGCTGGAAAGCTCCTTGGCCGAGTGCTCGCGCCGGCCCAAGAGCCGCATCGCCTTCAGCCTGGCGGCCTCGGGCGACAGCGGCTCATCGCCGGCCTTGCGGCGCAGCACGGCTTAGGCCGCCGGCTTGACCTTCGGCGGCAGCAGCTTGGCGCGCAGCAAGGCTTCAATCTCGGCAGCCACCTCGGGGTGCTCGCGCAGGTACTGCTTGGAGTTGTCCTTGCCCTGGCCAATCTTCTCGCCCTTGTAGGCAAACCAGGCGCCGCTCTTCTCGACGAACTTGTGCTCCACACCGAGATCGATCAGCTCACCTTCGCGGCTGATGCCCTCGCCGTACATGATCTCGAATACCACCTGCTTGAACGGGGGGGCGAGCTTGTTCTTCACGACCTTCACGCGGGTTTCGTTGCCGACCACCTCGTCGCCCTTCTTGATCGCGCCGATGCGGCGGATGTCGAGGCGCATCGAGGCGTAGAACTTCAGTGCGTTGCCGCCGGTGGTGGTTTCGGGGGACTGCCCGGGCATCATCGCGCCGATCTTCATGCGCAGCTGGTTGATGAAGATGATGGTGGTCTTGCTGCGGTTGATGCTGCCAGTGAGCTTGCGCAGCGCCTGACTCATGAGGCGTGCCTGCACGCCCACGCTGGCCTCGCCCATCTCGCCTTCGATTTCACTCTTGGGCACGAGGGCAGCCACGGAGTCGATCACGATGAGGTCGATGGCATTGCTGCGCACCAGCATGTCGGCAATTTCCAGCGCCTGTTCGCCAGTGTCGGGCTGCGAGATCAAAAGATCGCCCACCTGCACGCCCAGCTTTTCGGCATAGGTCACATCGAGCGCGTGCTCGGCGTCGATAAAGGCACACACGCCACCAATCTTCTGTGCCTGCGCGGTCACATGCAGGGTGAAGGTGGTCTTGCCGGAAGACTCCGGTCCGTAGATTTCCACCACGCGGCCGCGCGGCACGCCACCGATGCCAAGAGCGGCATCGAGCGTGATGCTGCCGGTGGAAATCACTTCAATATCGGGACGCTCATCCACGCCCATGCGCATGATGGCGCCCTTGCCGAACTGCTTCTCGATTTGCGAGAGCGCGGCTTCCAATGCTTTTTTGCGGTCGTCTGCTGCTGCCATGTGTGATCTCCGGAAATAAATGAACCGCAGGGTTCGCAGATTGCACAGATTCTCTTCAATCTGCGCGATCTGCGAACCCTGCGGCTCGGGGTTTTGTGCCCTGGTTACCGCAAAAACAGGCTACTTGCCGATGCGGCCGAGGTAGTCGCTGGTGCGGGTGTCCACCTTGATGATTTCACCCTGCTGCACGAACAGCGGCACGCGAACCACCGCACCGGTTTCGAGCGTAGCGGGCTTGCCGCCACCGCCCGAGGTATCGCCACGCAGGCCGGGGTCGGTTTCGGCGATCTGCAGTTCCACCGTATTGGGCGGCAGCACCTGCAGGGGGGCGCCGTTCCACAGTGTCAGGCGGCAGGTTTCCTGGCCCTTGATCCACTGAATCGCATCCGACATCTGCGCCTTGGCGACCATGGTCTGCTCGAAGCTCACCGGATCCATGAAGGTCCAGAACTCGCCATCGTTGTAGAGGTACTGCAGTTCGACGTCTTCGACGTCAGCCACTTCCCAGGTATCGCCCGACTTCAGGGTTTTTTCGATCACACGACCGTTCTTGAGGTTGCGCACTTTCAGGCTGTTGGTGGCCTGCCCCTTGCCGGGCTTGCGGTACTCGTTGTCGATGATGGCAAACGGCTCGCCGTCGATGAGGACTTTGACGCCGGACTTCATTTCGTTGGTGCTGACGGTTGCCATGGGTCTACGTGCAGGTTAGTTGGAAGGTCGAAGAGTCAAAAAAACACAGGGTGCATCGAGGCACCCTGCGTCGCTTGCTGCTCGAAGTTTATCACGCGTCACCGACGCCCCAACCGAGGGGCGGGCAGCGTGAGCGCTGTTTACTGGTCCAGGCTGCGCACCAGGTCAAAGGCCTGGAGGGTAGCGTCGAAGCCATTGGTGATGGCTCCATACAGATTGGCGCCAGGAGGGAAATCGCTTGCGCGATCATAGCCGGGCCAGTTGTGGCCGCCGCCTTCAACGGTGACCAGCGCACTACCCTTGCCGCTTGCGCAGGTGGTGGTGAAGCGCATCGAAAGACCTGTGATGAAGGGCGCATCGGCTGCAGGCACCGGCAAATCGGCCGACATCACCCCTGCAGCATCGAATCCATTGTTGGCCATCAGAGCTTCAAAGGTTTCGACGGCTACGGCTGCGTAGCCGGGCACGCTGTCATACAGCGCAATCGGGTCAGAGGT
>CAMTXV010000133.1:0-7822 GCA_947085665.1 uncultured Sinobacteraceae bacterium
GCTTGATGAACTACGCGGTACCGCTACAAATCGGTGCGCGCGACGTCGCATTTCCATTCCTCAATAATCTCAGCTTCTGGATGACCGTCGCCGGTGCGGCGCTGGTGATGACGTCGTTGTTCATCGGCGAGTTCTCCACCGCTGGATGGCTCGCCTACCCGCCGCTCTCGGGGGCTGACTACAGCCCTGGCGTGGGTATGGACTATTACATCTGGGCCCTGCAAATCGCTGGAGTGGGCACCTTGCTGTCCGGTATCAATCTACTTGTCACCATCGTCAAGATGCGTGCACCCGGCATGACGCTGATGAAGATGCCCATCTTCACGTGGACAGCGCTCTGCACCAACGTGCTCATCGTCGCCGCCTTCCCCGTGCTCACCGCCGTGCTGTTGCTGCTGGGGCTGGACCGTACGGTCGGTACCCACTTCTTCACCAACGACTTCGGCGGCAACCCGATGATGTACGTGAACCTGATCTGGATCTGGGGCCACCCAGAGGTCTACATCCTGATCCTTCCTCTGTTCGGGGTGTTCTCCGAGGTGGTGTCCACCTTCAGCGGCAAGCGGCTCTTTGGCTACACCTCCATGGTCTACGCCACGGTGGTGATCACCATTCTTTCCTACATCGTGTGGCTGCATCACTTCTTCACGATGGGTTCTGGCGCGAGCGTGAATGCTTTCTTCGGCATCACCACCATGATCATCTCGATCCCCACCGGGGCGAAGATGTTCAACTGGCTGTTCACCATGTATCGCGGACGCATCCGCTTCGAGCTGCCCATGCTGTGGACGATGGGCTTCATGTTCACCTTCGTGGTGGGCGGCATGACTGGCGTGCTGCTGGCCGTTCCGCCTGCCGACTTCGTGCTGCACAACTCGCTGTTCCTGATCGCGCACTTCCACAATGTGATCATCGGTGGCGTGGTGTTCGGCACCTTTGCCGGCATCAGCTACTGGTTCCCCAAGGTGTTCGGCTACAAGCTCGATGAGTTCTGGGGTCGTGTCAGCTTCTGGTGCTGGCAGATGGGTTTCCTGTTCGCCTTCATGCCGCTCTATGTGCTGGGCTTGATGGGTGTCACCCGCCGCGTGAGCCAGTTTGAAGACAGCAGCCTGCAGCCCTTCTTCATCGTCGCCGCCTTTGGCGCCTTGCTGATTGGCCTCGGTATTCTCGCCACGCTCATCCAGTTCTACGTGAGCTACAAGCGCCGCCACGAGCTGCGAGATGAAACAGGTGACCCCTGGGATGGCCGCACGCTGGAGTGGTCCACCAGCTCGCCGCCGCCGGCATACAACTTTGCCTTCACCTCACGCGTGCACGACATCGATGCTTGGTGGGATATGAAGCGCAATGGCTATACCCGCCCCACCAGTGGCTTTGTGCCGGTGCACATGCCCAAAGGCACCGCGGCTGGCTTGGTGTTGGCGGGTTTGAGCACGGTGTGTGGCTTCGCCCTCATCTGGCACATCTGGTGGCTGGTCATCGCCTCGTTTGTGGGGCTGGTGGGCACTGCCATTGCACATACCTTCAACCTCAACCGCGACTTCCACATCCCCGCTCAAGAGGTGCAGCGGGTGGAAGACGACCGCACCGCGCAGCTCGCGCGACTCGCCAGCCAGGAGGGCTAAAGCCATGACCAATGCCACTCTTTCCGGGGCCGTTGCCGAGCACTACTGGGTGAAGGACCACCACCCACAAAACGGCTCGCTGTTTGGCTTCTGGCTCTACTTGATGAGCGATTGCCTCATCTTCGCTGTGCTATTCGCCATGTATGGCGTGGTGGGCAGTAATTACGCCGCAGGCCCGGCGCCGAAGGACTTGTTCGACCTGAATCTCGTGGCGATCAACACCGCCATGCTGCTGCTGTCGTCCATTACTTACGGCTTTGCCATGCTGGCGACGGCGCGCGGGCATAAGGTCCATACGCTGTTGTGGCTCGCCATCACCGGCGTGTTTGGCGTGGCCTTCGTTGGTCTTGAGCTCTACGAGTTTCACCACCTCATCGAGCTAGGCGCCACCCCGCAGCGCAGCGCGTTTCTCTCGGCCTTTTTTGCCCTGGTGGGCACCCATGGCCTGCATGTCAGCTTTGGCATCGTTTGGCTGGTGGTGCTCATGGCGCAGGTACACCGCTGGGGACTGACCGCCGTCAATCGGCGCCGCCTGATGTGCCTCTCCCTGTTCTGGCATTTTCTCGATCTCATCTGGATCGGGGTATTCAGCTACGTCTATCTGATGGGAGTGATTCGATGAGCGCCGCAGAACTCCATGACACCGATCCCCGCCATGTGCACGGCCATAACGAGCCGCACCATAGTGATGATCATCACCACGGTGACGAAGCCCCACACGGCAGCCTGCGGGAGTATGTGATTGGCTTTGTACTCTCGGTGCTGCTCACCGCAGTGCCGTTCTGGCTGGTGATGGGTGACGTGCTCGACAGCAAGTTGGCCATCGCCGCCATCATCATTGTTTTTGGCGTGGTGCAGATGCTGGTTCACGTGGTGTATTTCCTGCACCTCAACACCCGCTCCGAGGGCGGCTGGAACATGCTGGCCATCATCTTCACGCTGGTGCTGGTGGTCATCACCATCGCTGGGTCGCTGTGGGTGATGCACAACATGAACGAGAAGATGATGCCGAGCATTCACGAGATGCGCATCGCGCCCTGAGCCATGTCTGTCTCCCGCCGCCGCAAACCGCTCGTGCTTGTGCTGGGTGCGACGGTGCTAGCGGTGCTCATGGCGCTGGGCGTCTGGCAAGTGCAGCGGCTGATGTGGAAGCTCGCGCTGATTGATCAAGTAGCGCGCCAATTGGCTGCAGCCCCCGGGCCTTCCCCCGGGCCCGAGCTCTGGATGCACCTCACTGCGGGGGACGCTTACCGCCGGATACAGGTGCAGGGACGCTTTGATCATGCGCGTGAGACTTGTACCCAAGCGCTGAGCCAGCGCGGCGCCGGCTGCTGGGTGTTAACCCCCCTGCAAACTATCGATGGCTGGTGGGTTTGGGTGAATCGTGGATTCGTGCCGCCCTCGCAGCGTGATCCGAGCGCCCGCGCGGCGGGGCAGTTACGAGGGTTGGTCGAGCTCCAAGGCTTGCTGCGCCAGAGCGAGCCAGGCGGCGGGTTCCTGCGCCGTAATGAACCCGAACTTAATCGTTGGACCTCTCGCGATGTCGCCGCCATGACCCAGCACCACAAGCTGCCGATGCAGGCTACCGCGCCGTATTTCATCGACGCCGCCGACACGGTCCCTAGCGGCCCGGAGGGAGGCCTCACCGTAGTGCAGTTCCGCAATCATCACCTGGTCTACGCGCTCACCTGGTTCAGTCTCGCAGGGCTGGCGGGCTTCTGGCTGTGGCGTGTGGCTCGCATCCCGTAGCTGCAGCCATTCGAGCCGAGTGGCGCCCTCGCCTACGATAGCGATATGACATTGACGGCCAAGCCCACCCGCGCGGTATCACTGCTCGAATCGCAGGGCGAAACTGCGGGTCAGCGGAATGCTCTATTACTCATCCAGCTGCGCTGGCTGGCCGTATTCGGGCAGGCCTTCACCATCGTCTTCAGCGTGTTGCAGTTCGGACTGATTCTGCCGCTGCCCGCCATGTTCGCGGTGATTGCGGCGCTGGTGTTGCTCAACCTGGTCAGCATGTTGCGGCCACGGCGCAACGGCGAAGTCACCAACACCGATCTCTTTCTGGCACTTCTGGTGGACTTCTCTGCGCTCACTTTGCTGCTGTATTTCAGCGGCGGGGCCAGCAATCCATTTCTGTTTCTGTATCTCTTGCAGGTCACTCTAGGGGTCATCCTGCTGGAGCCGCGCTCGGCCTGGATTCTCACGGGCTTGAGTGTCACTGCCGCCGCCGCATTGGCTGTGTTCAACGTGCCGCTGCTGCTGCCACAGGGGACCGTCGATGAGCTGTTCCGGCTCTACGTATTGGGCAGCTTCGTGTGCTTCGTGTTGGTTGTGGTGCTGCTCGTGCTGTTCCTCGCTCGAATCCAAGCGAACCTTCGGCAACGCGACCAGCACCTGGCGAATCTTCGCCAACAGGCGGCAGAAGAAGACCACATCGTGCGGATGGGACTCTTGGCTTCTGGGGCGGCCCATGAGCTCGGCACGCCACTCGCTACCCTCTCTGTGATCCTCGGCGACTGGCGCCACACACCGGAGATTGCCCAGCATCCAGAGCGGCGCGAAGAGCTCTTTGAAATGGAGACCGAGCTGAAACGGATCAAGGGAATCGTCAGCGGCATCTTGATGACCGCTGGCGAGGCGCGCGGCGAGGCGACGGAACTCACGACGGCCTCACGGTTCCTGGATGATCTTGTGCGCGAGTGGCGGGCTCGCTCACCGCAGGCGCGGCTTGATTACGCCGTGCTGGAGCCCCTCGACAGTGAGGCATTCCACCAAAGACCTATCGTCGCGGGTCCAGCCCTGCGACAGGTCATTTTCAACGTGCTGGATAACGCTCGCGATGCTTCGCCCTCAGGCCTCTCATTGCAGGTGCAGTGCGAAGGTGGATTGCTGAAGCTGACTGTGAGCGACCAAGGCCCCGGCTTTACGGCAGAGATGCTGTCGAACCTTGGCAAGCCCTATCAGTCCACCAAGGGTAAGCCGGGAGGCGGATTGGGCTTGTTCTTGGTGGTGAACGTGCTTCGCAAGCTCGGAGGCCGTGTTGAGGCCACAAATGCCGATACCGGAGGTGCAGTGGTCACCCTAAGTCTGCCGTTCTCCGCACTCGCCATTGAGACGCCCGCAGGAGAGGATCTGCCATGAACGTAGCGGAGAGAGTGCTGCTGATCGTTGAAGACGACGAAGCATTCGCCCGCACGCTGCGGCGCTCTTTTGAGCGTCGAGGCTATGCCGTGCACCATGCCGCTAGCCTCGAGGCCGTGAAGCAACTGCTCAGCCAAGTCAGCCCTAGTCATGCTGTGGTGGATCTGAAGCTCGGCCACGAATCGGGCCTTGCTGTGGTTCGTCACCTGCACACGCAAGATCCTGAGCTGTTGATCGTTGTGCTCACGGGCTTTGCCAGCATTGCCACGGCGGTCGAGGCAATCAAGCTGGGGGCGTGCAATTACCTCGTCAAGCCTGCCAACACCGACGATATCGAGACAGCTTTTGCCGGCGAGCTCGGTTCGGAAACCACACATCAACTCCCCGCTACGCGTCCCACGTCCATGAAGGTGCTGGAGATGGAGCGCATCCACGAGGTGCTTGCTGAAACCGACTTCAACATCTCGGAAACCGCACGTCGATTAGGCATGCACCGCCGCACACTGGCTCGCAAGCTGGCGAAGCGCTGGGTTTCATAGCGAGTCGGTGGAGGCATCGTTCACAACAGTGCCCTGGGGTGGGTAGTTGACTCAAACCACAAGCCGGCTGCCGGCTTCTTTCAGGACCCCAGAATTGTGCGGGCCTCCACACATGCCATTTAGATCCCGATTCACGAAAGTCTTAACTTCATCATATTTATCAATAGTTTAGGCGAGAGTCCTTGAAACGATTAGATTCTCTGCAAATTATCGACACGGCCCAAATGAGCGCTTTTGCACATTTTCAGGGTCCTGTACGCCCACGCGCTCTGCCGTAGCGCCATCACGGAGTCGACCTCTGACCCGCCCTCGTCGCTGGTCGCACCGAGCGATCGAGATTCAT
This sequence comes from uncultured Sinobacteraceae bacterium, assembly GCA_947085665.1. Classification (GTDB taxonomy): domain Bacteria; phylum Pseudomonadota; class Gammaproteobacteria; order Nevskiales; family Nevskiaceae; genus Stagnimonas. Next base: position 5,652 of record CAMTXV010000133.1, read on the forward strand.
GCAGGCCCAGCCTTCATTCGGCGGCTGTTCTAGATAGGAATAGCGGCCTTCGGAAGCGGCAAGCCGACTAACCAGGGATGTGCTCCACGAGTTGCTCAATGCGGCAGCCGAAGTAAGTGCACAACTTGTCTAGGTTGTCTGTCCCTGTGTTGTATCCAGGCTCGTTCGCAATCTTTGACAGCGTCGCTCGGTGGATGCCGCTCACAGTGGCCACTTCAGCAAGCGTGATCACGCGCTTCTCTCGAAACTCTCGGTCGGCCAAAAGCTCTTTCAATCGGAATCTAATCACGGAGCACTTCAGGTGTCGCGAATACGCGACGAATAGTGTTGACAGACGACGGATAGTGTGCAGAATGAGTTCGCGACGTCGCGCATACGCGACGTACGTTACCCAACCTCTACACCTGAAAAGGAGACTAGCATGTCGGCAACTTACCTGACGACCGAGGCACTTGCGGCCCGTATTCACTACGACGCGCGCACCATCCGCGACCGATTAAAGGATTCGGTCCTCTTGGAGGGGGTTCACTACTTCCGCCCCTTCGGCGGCCGGAAGATCCTCTATATCTGGGAAGCCATCGAACGGGATATGCGCTTGCCAGCTGCAAACGATCCTGCAGCGATCCCGATGGCCGGCGGCGGCGTCTGCAATGTCTAGCGCCCGCGTCCGAGGTGGAAAGCTGTTCTTCGACTTCCGATATCAAGGTGTGCGTTGCCGAGAGCAAACCCTTCTTGAGGAAAACCCGGCCAACCGGCGCAAAATCGACGCGGTCCTAAAGAAAATCGAGAGCGAGATTGCGCTCAACACCTTCGATTACGCCCGCTATTTCCCGGCAAGTCCAAACGCGCGCCGATTCAAGGCTGGATCTTCAGATACTCCTGCCGCCGCAGCCGAGATCTCTCCGCCAAAGACACCGCTCTTCAAGGACTTCGCGGTCACCTGGGTGGCTGAGAAGGAAGTCGAGTGGCGCCAAAGCTATCGCGAAACCATCGGGGTCATCCTCGATCATCATCTGCTGCCGTACTTCGGGGAGAAGCCGGTCGCTGAAATTGAGCGCGCGGCGATTCTCGCTTTTCGAGCTGGATTGGTGACCAAACCAGCAGCAAAAAAGTCAGCCACGAAGGGAAAAGCCCGAAAGTCGGCGACCCTCAATCGCATCGTCGGCATCCTTCGCCAAGTCTTGGCAGAAGCGTCGCTTCGCTACGGCTTCGCCAACCCAGCTGAGGGCATCAAGCGCCTCAAGACCCAGAAGGAAGAGGTCGTACCTTTCTCGATGAGCGAGGTGCAAAAGCTCCTGACCGATATTCGGAGCGACTATCGCGACTACCTCATCGTCCGCTTCTTCACTGGGGTGCGTTCGGCAGAGGTGCATGGCCTGAAGTGGAAGCATGTGGACTTCGAGCGGGGACTATTACTCATCCGGGAAACCTACTTCGCAGGTCGGACCGAGTTCACGAAAACCGACGGTTCGCAGCGCGACATCCAACTTTCAAAGACGGTGATCGACGCTCTCCTGCGTCAGCGTGGGCTCTGCCGAGGCAGTGCGGCAGAAAGCTCTGAACGTTACGTCTTCTCCACTCGGCACGGACGCCCAATCGACAACAAGAACTTCAACGATCGCGTCTGGAAGCCGCTCCTTCGCTTCTGTAGCTTGACCTATCGCCGGCCGTATCAGATGCGCCACACCTGCGCGACGCTCTGGCTCGCTGCCGGCGAAAACCCCCAATGGATTGCCAAGCAGCTCGGCCACACGACGACCGAGATGCTGTTCCGCACCTATGGGCGCTACGTACCCAATCTGCTCCGAAAGGATGGCGTGGCCTTCGACAACCTCATCACCGGTGCGCTCAATGGTGGCGTCACTGCAACTTCACCAACCGGCGCGGTAGGAACCACCACAAAGAAGCCAGGGGCTCGAGCGCGCGGCGCCAAGCCCGATCCCAGTGCGTCCGCTACGTCAGCTGACGCATCGCTTGAATCTCCTTCCACTGACCAACGCTGAGGTTCTCATGCCAACCAATCCAGCCGTCCTACAAGCCGTTGAGTCCATCGAGCGTCAGTGCGCGATACGCGCCCGGCGGCGCCACGCCCGTCCGCTCTCAGCTGCGTTGTGCCAGTCGTACGCAATTCCAGAGGGGAAGGACCTCGTCCTTCTCCTTCAGTCGGACCC
>CAMTXV010000134.1:0-8226 GCA_947085665.1 uncultured Sinobacteraceae bacterium
ATCTGGAACACCCGCGCGCGATGCTCCTCGGGAATGCCGATGCCGTTGTCGATCACCCGCACGCAGACGCCTTCGCCATGCGGCACGGCCTCGATACGAATGCGCGGCGGCATACCGGCCGACACATACTTGATGGCGTTATCGACCAGATTGCGCAGCAGCTGCACCAACTGTGTGGACTCCCCGATCACTTCGGGTAGCAGGCCGACCTGCACCTCCGCCGCGTTGCTGCGCAACACCGGGTCCAGCTCGGTGAGCGCCTGTTGCAGCACCTGCTGCAGCGACAAGACCTGTAACTCGCCGCTGACGGAGCCCGCACGGGAGAACTCCAGCAGATCGTTGATCACATCGCGCAGGCGGCGTGCGCCTTCGTCGATGAACTGGAGGTAGTCGCGGCAGTCGGCATCCAGCGTCTCGCCCAGCTGGGCATTGAGCCGCCGCGCCAGCAGCTGCGAAAAACTCACGATGCCGCGCAGCGGCGCCTGCAGGTCGTGCGAGGCGACGTAGGCGAATTGTTCCAGCTCGGCATTGCTGCGGGCCAGCGCGGTGCTGTGCTCGCGCAGACTGGCCTCGATACGGCGGCGCTCGGCAATCTCGCTCTCCAGCGCCTGGTTGCGGTCGTACAGCTCGCGGCTTTTCTGCTCCAGCAGGCGCTCGGCTTCCTTGCGCGCGGCACGCTCGCGGGCCAGCTCGCGTTGCAGCAGATCGCGCTCTTCCATGCCGGGCACCCTGCGCCTACTCGGGCTTGAGCGTGAAGCGCACGGCCTTGCCGCTGCCCTCGGCGAGATCCTGCACGGTGAGCTGCAGGGGCGTGCCGTAGTACTTGATGGTGGCGCGCACCAGGCCCTCAGCAAAGGCCGCCATCGGGCGTGGCGAGCGGTAGTCCATCACCAGCTCACCGTCGGCCGCCGGCGGGTAGGTGAACGAGGGCAGTTCGGCATCCGGGTAAAGCTTGCGCACCTCGACATGGATATAGCTCTCGACATGCGCGAGAAACTCCATGGCGGTGGTCGCCTTCTCGAAGAACTGGCCGTAGTGCTGCACGAAAATGCCAAAGGCATGATGGCCAAAAGCAATGAAGAGCTCATGCAGGCTCATGCCGCTGATGACCGACAGCTCGCTGGCCATGGCCACCATCTCGCGGTGGTCGTAATTGCCCACCGCAGTGTAGGCGCCGTCGTGGGCGCCACCAGCGGCGGCAATCACACGATCTTTCACGGCCAGCCCAAACGAGCCTTCGACCATGTCGAGAAACTCGGTGAAGATCATGCCTTTCATGCGGTCTCCTTCATGGCGTTGATGCTACACGCGCCGACTGCCGCGAGGGGCGCATTGAACCGTTGAGGGGCTGCCGCTCAGCGGCGCGCGCGAAAGAAGTCCCGCAGCACCTGGCCACATTCATCCTGCAGCACGCCGCCGGTCCACTCCACCCGGTGGTTGAGACGCGGATTGGCAATCACGTCGTAGACGGCATTCACTGCCCCGGCCTTGGGGTCTGGCGCACCAAACACCAGGCGCTGCACGCGGGCGTGAATGATGGCGCCTGCGCACATCACACAGGGTTCGAGCGTGACATAGAGGGTGGTGCCGGTGAGGCGGTAATTGCCCAGCGCCTTGGCCCCCGCCCGCAAGGCCAGCATCTCGGCGTGGCCGGAGGGGTCGTGATCGCCGATGGGGCGGTTGTAGCCCTCGCTGATCAGCACGCCATCCTTGACCAGCACCGCACCAACTGGCACCTCGCCCTGTTCTGCGGCTTGTCGAGCTAGAGCGAGGGCGTGGCGCATCCAGGCCTCGTCTTCTGCCGCTGCAACCCCTCGCCACACGAGGGCGGGGCTTTCAAGACTCCCCTCCCCCTTGCGGGGAGGGGTTGGGGGAGGGGGTAATGCGGCGTCATTGAGTGCCGCCAGCACAGCAGCACAAACATCTTCCAACTGCTGCGTCACCTGATGATTCCAGAACCTCAAAGTCCTGAAGCCCTGCTCTGAAAACCAGGCATCACGAACAACATCGCGCGCACTTTCAAGATGCTGACTGCCGTCCACCTCGATCACCAATCGCGCTTCAAGACAAAGAAAATCCGCGATGTAATTTCCAACCGGCACCTGCCGCCGAAACCGATAGCCGTTGAGCTGGTTACGGCTCAAGCGAGACCAAAGCAGGCGTTCCGGTTCGGTCATTTCGCTGCGCAACTGGCGCGCTTTGCGCAACTGTTCGGGGTGCATTGCCATATTGAGAGAACCCCCTCCCCTAGCCCCTCCCCACAAGGGGGCGGGGAACAGGAAGTGGAAAATTCAAAGGGCTGACTTGATCGTCCATGCGCCGATCAGTACGAAGGCCACACCCGCAATCATTTGCAGCATCTTCGGCTCGACGAACTTGGTGATGGTGCTGCCCGCCATCACGCCGATGCCGGCCGCCAACACTAGCGCCGAGGCCGATGCGCCGAACACCACCCATTTGGCGCCGGGCTTGTCGGCCGAATAGAGCATGGTGGCGAGCTGGGTCTTATCGCCCAGTTCGGCGAGAAAAACGGTGCCGAACACCGTGAAGAACAGCTTGTAGTCCATGACCGTCGCCGTGCGCGTGGGAGTGAGGTCGTTATTGTGGCCGACGCATCGACGCCCCGACGAGATTTCTCAAGTTGTGGAGTCCGTGAGCGCGAGCAGAATGTCGTCGAAGGTCGGTCGCTGTGCTGGGTCGTCAGCGCAGCAGGCCGCCTGTACCTTCGCGAGGGCTGAGCACGCAGGCCAGGCCGCCGGGCTCAGGGCCAGCAGCTCACCCAGCAAAATGCCAAAGGCCTGCACTTCGATACGCTGCAAGCCGATGGCCAGCGCGCTGTGATCCGCCGCATACAGGCTGGCGGCACCGAAGTCGCCGATCAGGCTCTGGCCTCTGTCATCACACAGGATGTTGTGGGCGTAGAGGTCGCCATGCAGCACACCGCGCCGGTGCAGGTGGGCTGCCGCTGATGCCACGCCCTGCGCCAGTCGCAGCAGCGCCTGAGGTTCAAGCCGCAGATCGGTCGGATACACATCTCGCGTGCAGGAGGCATAACTCGGCGGCCCGGCCAAAGTGCGGAAGGCAGGCGCGATGAGGTCCATCACCAATCCCCGCGCCGCCTGCGGGTGACCCGTCAACTGCCCCCGTAGCGGGATCAGCCCCGCGTGTCGCCCGGCATGCAGCGCCGCAATCATTTCGCTCTGCGGCAGGCCATCGCTGGTCACCGCGCCCTTGAAGAGCTTGACCGCCACCGGCTCGGCAGCAGCGCCCGGCAGCTTGAGCTGCGCGCGGTGAATCAAGCCCGAAGCGCCCTCGCCCAGTAGCGCCTCGGTTTCAATCGCCGACCAGGGAATGGCGGGCAGGTCGAGCGCAGCCAGCATGGCCGCCTCGTGGTCTGCGCTGAAAGGGTTTCCGGCAGTGGCCAGCCAGGCTAGACGCGGCAGGTCGAGCAGCCAGCGGGGGAATCTCTCCAGCTGGTTGGCGGCGATGCGCAGTAGCTCCAGTCGGTGGCAGTGGCGCAGAGAGTCCGGCAGCTCGCGCAGGCGGTTGCCGGCGAGCATCAGCTTCTGCAACTGCGTGCAGAGCCCGATCTCCGGTGGCAGGGCCTCTACCGCGTTGTCGGTGAGGATGAGCCAGCGCAGCTTCGCTGGCAGCGACGCCGCCGGCACCTCAGCGATGCGATTGGCCTTGAATCCGACCATGCTCAGCGCCGTACAGCGGCCAAGCACTTCCGGCAACCGTGTGAAGCAGTTGTTGGAGCAGAAAATGATACGCAGGCGGTGCAACTGCACCAGCTCGTCCGGCAGCGTCTCCAGCGCATTGCCGGAGAGATCCAGCACTTCCAGCGTGTCGGCCAGCGTCAGGATCTCTGGCGGGAACTGCGTGAGGCCACAGGCGAGCTTCAGCTCACGCGCACCCGCTAGCTGGCCGGTGCGCAGTGCTTCAAGGGTTTGCAGGGTCACTGAGTGCCGCAGCTATTCCCACTCGATTGTTGCGGGCGGCTTGCCGGAGATGTCGTAGACCACGCGACTGACACCCGGCACCTCGTTGACGATGCGGCGCGAGCAGACATCGAGCAGCTCGTAGGGCAGATGCGCCCAGTGCGCGGTCATGAAGTCGATGGTCTGCACGGCGCGCAGTGCAATCACCGGCTCGTAGCGGCGACCGTCGCCCGTGACGCCGACGCTCTTCACCGGCAGGAAGACGGCAAATGCCTGCGAGGTCTTGTCGTACCAACCCGACTTTCTCAGCTCGTCGATGAAGATCGCATCGGCGCGGCGCAAGGTGTCTGCGCTGGGCTTGTCGACCGCGCCGAGGATTCGCACACCCAAGCCGGGGCCCGGGAAGGGATGGCGGAAGACCATCTCGCGCGGCAGGCCGAGTTCGAGGCCGAGCGCGCGCACCTCATCCTTGAACAGCTCGCGCAACGGCTCAACCAGCGCCATGCGCATGTGCGCCGGCAGGCCGCCGACGTTGTGGTGGCTCTTGATGACGTGTGCTTTGCCAGTCTTTGCGCCCGCGCTCTCGATGACGTCCGGGTAGATGGTGCCCTGCGCCAAGAACTCCACATCCTGCAACTTGGTGGCCTCCTGCTCGAAGATGTCGATGAAGGTCTTGCCGATGATCTTGCGCTTGGCTTCGGGGTCGGCAACGCCTGCGAGGCGTTCGAGAAACAGCGCCTCGGCGTCGGCACGGATCACCTTCACGCCCATGTTCTTGGCGAACATCTCCATCACCGCATCGCCTTCGTTGAGCCGCAGCAGGCCGTTGTCGACGAACACGCAGGTGAGCTGCGGGCCGATGGCCTTGTGCAGCAGGGCCGCAACCACGCTGCTATCCACACCGCCGCTCAGACCCAGCAAAACCTTCTTGTTGCCGACCTGCGCGCGCACGCGGGCGATGGCATCGTCGGCGATGTTCGACGGTGTCCAGGCGCTGCCGCAGCCGCAGATGTCATGCACGAAGCGCGAGTAGATTTCCTTGCCCTTGGTGGTGTGCGTCACTTCAGGATGGAATTGCACGGCATAGAGGCCGCGTGCTTCATCGGCCATCGCGCCGTTTTCAAGATCGTGTGTCGATCCGATGCGCTTGAAGCCCTCCGGCAGGGCGCTCACGAAATCGCCATGACTCATCCACACATCGAGCAGGCCGTGGCCTTCGGCATTGCGACGGTCTTCAATCCCTTCGAAGAGCTTGGAATGGCCGCGCGCGCGCAGCTCCGCATAGCCGAACTCCTTGACGCTGCCCGGCGACACGGTGCCGCCCAGCTGCACTGCCATGGTCTGCATGCCGTAGCAGATACCGAGCACCGGCACGCCGAGACCGAACACCACCTGCGGCGCACGCGGTGAGCCCGTATCCAGCGTGGATTCCGGCCCGCCGGAGAGGATCACGCCCTTCGCTCCGAAGGCGCGGATGGCCGCTTCGTCCATGTCGAAAGGGTGCAGCTCGCAATACACACCCAGCTCGCGCACGCGCCGCGCGATGAGCTGGCTGACCTGGCTGCCGAAATCGAGGATGAGGATCTTGTCTTGGTGAATGTTCATTTAGTCTTTTGATCAAACTCGGCGCGCACGCGCTCTGCCCAGCCAGCGATGTCTTTAGGTGGGAACGTGCCGCCGGCCTCGGTATAGATCCGATTCAGTGGCTCCAAGAGTTTCAGTCGTTCGTAAAACGACAGCTTCCGAGCTTCACCAGCGGCGATCAGGCCCATGTTCTCAGTCGTCAACCGCCAATACTCCTGCGTTGCGACGGCATGTTTGAGAATCGCCTCGTCACGCTGAAGCATGTGTAGTCCTCAATCAACCCGATAGTTGGGCGACTCTTTGGTAATCGTCACGTCGTGGACATGCGACTCGCGCATGCCGGCGGAGGTGATCTTCACGAAGCGGGTCTTGGTGCGCACTTCTTCGACACTGCGGCAACCGGTATAGCCCATGCTGGCGCGCAGGCCGCCGACCATCTGGTGGACGATGGCCGCCATCGGTCCCTTGAACGGCACGCGGCCTTCGATGCCTTCCGGCACCAGCTTTTCGACTTCGCGGGTGGTGTCCTGGAAGTAACGGTCCTTGCTGCCCTCGGCCATGGCACCGAGCGAACCCATGCCGCGATAGCTCTTGTAGCTGCGGCCTTGGAACAGCTCGACCTCGCCCGGAGCTTCTTCGGTGCCGGCCAGCATGCTGCCCACCATCACCGCCGACGCACCCGCCGCAATCGCCTTGGCAAAGTCGCCGCTGTAGCGCACACCGCCATCGCTGATGAGGGGGATGCGGTCTTGCAGGGCGTTGGCGACGTTCATCACGGCGGTGATCTGCGGCACGCCGACACCAGCGACGACGCGCGTGGTGCAGATGCTGCCGGGGCCGATGCCCACCTTCACTGCATCCGCGCCCGCATCGGCCAGCGCCAGTGCCGCCTCGGCGGTGGCGATGTTGCCGCCAATGACTTGCAGGCGGTCGCCGTATTGCTTCTTGATGGCGGTCACGCGATCAAGCACACCCTTGCTGTGTCCGTGGGCGGTATCGACCACCACCACATCCACCCCAGCTTCAACCAGTGCAGCGACGCGCTCGTCGGTATCCGCCCCCGTGCTCACCGCCGCACCCACGCGCAGGCGACCGCGTTCGTCCTTGCAGGCGAAGGGATGGTCGGTGGACTTCTGCATGTCCTTCACCGTGATGAGGCCGCGCAGCTCGAAGGCATCGTTCACCACCAGCACCTTCTCGATGCGGTGCGTGTGCAGCTTGCCAATCACTTCATCCTTGCTCGCGCCTTCACGCACGGTGACGAGGCGGTCGTGCGGCGTCATCACGCTGCTGACGGGGGCATCGAAGCGGGTTTCGAAACGAAGATCGCGGCCGGTGACGATGCCCACCAGCTTGCCGTTATCGACCACCGGCACACCGGAGATGCGCTTGGCACGGGTGAGCGCCAGCACCTCGGCAATGGTCATGTTCGGCGTGACCGTGATGGGTTCGAGAATGATGCCGCTCTCGTGCTTCTTCACCGCCATCACTTCAGCGGCCTGGCGCGCGGGCGTCATGTTCTTGTGGACTATTCCTAAGCCACCTTCCTGCGCCAGCGCGATGGCCAGCCGGGCCTCGGTGACGGTATCCATCGCCGCACTCAAGAGCGGGATGTTGAGCCGGATGCTCTTCGTCAGCAGGGTGGAAGTATCGACCTGACGCGGCAGCACGTCGGAATAGGCCGGGAGTAACAAAACGTCGTCAAAAGTCAGGGATTCCTGGACGATGCGTGACATAGGCGAGGCTCCAAAAACATATTATAGGTGTATGACTCAGCCTTCCCAAATCTCGCAGCCGCCGACGACGTATCAGGTGTCGGAGCTGGCCGAGATCGTCCATGCGCTGCTTGAAGACATGCTGCCAAGCGTTTGGGTCGAAGGTGAGATTTCCAACCTTTCGCGTCCCGCCAGCGGCCACTGGTATTTCACGCTGAAAGACTCAGCCGCCCAGCTGCGCTGCGCCATGTTCAAGAACCGCAACTTCTACGTGCGCCCGCCGCCCGCCAATGGCGACCGGGTGCGGGTGCGGGCGAAGGTGGATTTCTACACCGGGCGCGGCGATCTGCAGCTGATCTGCGAGGCGATGGAACCTGCCGGCGTCGGCGCCCTGCTGGCCGCATTCGAGCGCCTGAAGAAAAAACTGGCATCCGAAGGCCTGTTCGATGAGCACTTGAAACGCGCCCTGCCCTCCCTGCCGCGCCATATCGGGGTCATCACCTCGGCTACCGGGGCCGCAGTGCAGGATATTCGCGCCACCCTCGCCCGCCGCTGGCCGCTGGCCACGCTCTGGCTTGCTCCCGTGCCGGTGCAGGGTGTCGAAGCTGCACCGGCCATCGTCAAGGCGCTGCAAACCCTGCCGGCGCTGGCGCCGGTGGAGGTCATCGTGCTCGCGCGCGGTGGCGGTTCTCTGGAGGATCTCTTCGCCTTCAACGATGAAGCGCTGGTGCGCGCCGTGCGGGCCTGCGCGGTGCCCGTGGTCAGCGGGGTGGGCCACGAAATTGATTTCACCCTGGCTGATTTCGCGGCAGACCTTCGCGCGCCCACCCCCACCGCCGCGGCCGAGCAGGTGAGCCCTGACCTTGCCGAGCAGCGCGAGGCGCTGCGCCAGGCCACCAGCGGGCTGGCCAACGAGCTGGGCGACACCTTGCGACAGCACCAGCGGCAGCTAGCGCAGCTCACTGCCCGCCTGCATGCCCTGCACC
>CAMTXV010000135.1:0-9371 GCA_947085665.1 uncultured Sinobacteraceae bacterium
CGATCACATCCCCCCCCGCCCCCCGCCCGAACAACCCCACCAGCCACAATCTTTCCCTACACGACGCTCTTCCGATCTGCTTTTTCACCCGACCGGGCTTGGGCGTGACGGCCTTGCTGGGCGCCGCTCCCAGCGCGCGGGCAATCTGCTGCTCGCGGGGGGAGAGGATGTCGAAGGGCAACGGCTGGCGCAGGTGCACCAGATACAAGCCCTCCATGCGCTCCAGGCGCACATGCAGGCCCTCGTGCACGAGGGCGGCGTGGGTATCGTTGCCGAGATCCGGCAGGGTGAAAGGCAGCTGGTTGGGCTGGAAGCGACGGGCTTCGAGAATCTTGCGGAAACGGTCGGTGCCCGCATGCACGGTGCCGCGCGCATCCACCAGTGCGCCCGCACCGCGGTTGGAGCGGCCCATTTGCAGCAGCCATTCGTCGCGCTGCACGAACAGGCGCTGGGACAGCGCCGAGCCCTCGGCGAGATGCGCCACGCCGCTGCTGAGCACCTCGGCCGGCGGCAGCTGCACGCCACGACCCCACCGCAGCGCCACCACACTCACCAGATGCCGGCTCGCGTGGTTGTAGCGAATGGCATGCACCACGCCGCCCGGCACCTCCTGCACCTGGATGGGCTGCGCCGTGGTGAACTTGAAGGCCGCCAACTGCGCCTTGGTGAACCCGGAGCTGACCGACTCGGTGAACGGCCCCGCTCCCCCCTCGCTGGTGGTCACCCAGGCAGCCGATTGCGCGTGGCAGTGGATGCGCAACAGCTCCAGGGCGCTCTCGCGGGCTTCGGTCCAGTCGGCCTCGGCCGTCATGCCGTAAAGACCGAGGATGAGCGTGTCGAGAGCCGTCATGAGGAGTGCCTATAGGGGATATGGCACCGAGCATAACCATTCATGCCAGCAAACCACACCACTGCTCAGGTGGCTTGCCTCCTAGGCATCAATGCTCAATTGCCCCGCAGTAACAACAGCGGCGTGGCTATGCAGCGTCTGTGCCGGCCGTGAGTGCATCCACCCGCTGGCGCAGGGCATCCAGATTGGGGATCAGCGCCTCGCTGTTGCCCACCCGCACGCGGGCGAGCACAAAGGCTGGATCGTCGGTATCGCGCAAGGGCAGCGCGGCAATGGCATCGCGGGTCACCGTAATCAGGTGCGGATAACTCTGCGCCACCAGTGCGAGCGGTGCGGCGCTGGTTTCGGCATCGAGTGCCTGCAACACCACCAGGCGGGCGCGCCGGTTGAGCGACAAGGCGCCAGCGCCGTTGAGCGTCTCAAATCGCAGTGCGGTGAGCGAACGGCGATTCCACTCCAGCTCGCCGGCGACCCAATGCGGTTCGGCCTCGTTCACGGTCAGGCCTTCCTGCCCCACGGTTTCGGCCACCGCCGCGTTGGGGAGCAGCAGGGTGTCGTCGGCCAGTGCGATGAGCACGCAGTAGAGCTGGGCGGAGCGGTCTTCCTGAACGGGGATCATGCGGCCTCGGCCTCTTTCGCCTGCAACAGGGTGCGCAGCTCGTGCAGCAGCTGCTCTTCCTGATAGGGCTTGATCAGATAACGATTCACGCCCAGCGAGGCGGCGCGGGTGCGGTGTTTATCGCCGGAGCGCGAGGTGATCATGATGATTGGCGTTTCGGCGAGGCGCTCGTTGTTGCGCACGAAGCCGGCCACTTCGAAACCATCGGCGCGCGGCATTTCGATGTCGAGCAAGATCGCCGACGGAAACTCGTTTTGCAGCTGCGCGATGGCGTCGAGACCATCCTTGGCAGTGATCACCCGATAGCCGCTGCGCTGCAGCAGGCGCTCGGCCACACGCCGCATGGTGACGGAGTCGTCCACCACCATGATCAGACGGCCCTGCTGGGTGGCCTGACGCTCCAGACTGGCGCGGTTGGCAGCCGCCTCGGCCAGCAGGCGGCGGCGGGCGCGGTCGATGACCAGTGCCGCGGGATCGAGAATCAACACCACCTCGCCGCTGGGCAGAATGGTGGCGCCCGAAACGCCCGAGATCGACGACAGCTGGGGTCCCACAGCCTTCGAAACGACCTCGCGGTTGCCCAGCAGCTGATCCACGATCAGCGCCGCACGGCGCTCGCCGCCGGCAAGACCTTCGCCCAGACGCACCAGCACGGCCGGCACGGTACGGCTGTCTTCCGGCACCGTGTGGGTGAGGTCAATCAGTTCAGCCAGCGAGCGCACGCGGTAGTCGTGACCGCCGTAGCTCAGCGTGGCCTCCCCGCCCCCTGCGGCGGTGATGGCCTCGGCACGCGGCACGCGGCCGATGCCCTCGATGGCCACCAGCGGCAGCGCATAGGTCTCTTCGCCCACCTTCACCATCAGCGCCTGCGAAAGCGCGAGCGAAAGCGGCAGTCGGATGATGAAGCGCGTGCCGCGGCCGGTTTCGGAGCGTAGCTCCAGCGAGCCGCCGAGCTGCTTGACCTCGGAGGCGACGACGTCCATGCCCACGCCACGACCGGCGGTTTGCGTGAGCGTTTCGGCGGTGGAGAATCCGGCTTCAAAGATGAAACGCGCGATTTCTTCGTCGGCCAGCTCGGCGCCGATGGGCAGGAGCCCGCGTTCGATGGCCTTGGTGCGGATCGCTGAGTAGTTGAGGCCCGCGCCGTCATCGGCCACTTCCATCACCAGCTGCGTGCCTTCGCGTTTGAGATTGACGCTGACGGTACCCACCGCCGGCTTGCCAGCTGCCGCACGGCCATCCGGTGTTTCGAGCCCGTGCACCACGGCATTGCGCAAAAGGTGCTCCAGGGGCGCGGTCATGCGCTCGAGCACGTTGCGGTCGAGTTCCGACTCCACGCCCTCGAACAGCACATCGGCGTACTTGGCCTCCTCTTGCGCGGTTTGTCGCACCACACGTTGCAAACGGGCCACCTGGCGCGAGAACGGCACCATCAGCGTGCTCATCAGCCCCTGCTGCACGGTGGTGTTGATGCGGCCCTGTTGCAGCAGCAGCGCCTGCGCCTCGTTCACGCCCTGATCCATGGTCAGGTGCAGCGAGCCTAAGTCCCCCACCGCCTCGGCCAGCGCGCGCGAAAGCTCCTGCATGCGCGAATAGCGATCCATTTCCAGCGGGTCGAAGTCCTGCTCGTAGCGGTCGGGTGCGTCACCGGCACCGCCGGTGTTGAGGCCGCGTGCGGCGATCTGCGCATCGGTTTCGGCATCCATCAAACGCAGCTGCTCGCGCAGACGCATGATGGTTTGCCGCATTTCCGTGAGCTGGGCGACGAGCACGGCGTTCTGCTGTTCCAGACGCGAGCGATAGATGGAGATCTCGCCCGCCTCGTTGAGCATGGCGTCGAGATTTTCGACCGGCACACGCGCCAGTTCGCGGCGTGCGGCGCTGGTTTCATCCTGCGCCGGCTGCCAGAACAGCAGGGGCTCCCAGCCTTCTGCCGGGGCCAGCACGGCTGGAGCCACCGGCGCGGGCTTGGCGCGCGGCATGGGCTCCTCTACCGCTTCAGGTTCCACCGGCGCCATGCGCTGCAGGGCTGCGGCGTACTGGCCTCGGGCCAGCGCGTCGTGCATGTTTTCCAGCGTGTTGAGTTCGGCCTTCAGGGCCGCGTGCTCGCTGTCGCTGGCCTCGTTGCCGCGCGAGAGAATCTCGGAGAGGCGCGACTCCATCGCATGGGTGACATCGCCCATCGACAGGAAGCCCGTCATGCGGGCGCCGCCCTTCAGCGTATGCAGGGCACGCAGCAAATCGCCCACGGCGCTGGCATTGAAGCGGTCCTGCTGCCAGGCACTCAGCGAGCTTTCAATGGTTTCGAGATTCTCTTCGGCCTCGGCGATGAAAATATTGGCCAGGTCCGGGTCAAGGGCCGTCTCGGCGGCAGCACCTTCAGCGGTCTCGGCGGCAGCGTAGTGGTGCTGGCGCTCGACGGGCGCGCCGAGATTGCGGCCGGTGCTGTCGTGCTGGAACTCCTCCATGCGATCGAGCAGGCTCGGCAAGGGGTGCAGCAGAGAGGCTTCGGTGGGCTCCGGGAATTCCGGCAGCGGTGCGGCGGTTTCCTGCGCGAGATCGTCCGACACGCCATCGTCGAGCAGCCAGCCACTGCCGTCGGCAGCGCCTGCGGCGCCGCTATCGTCCATCAGGTAGGCATCAAAGCTGGGGAGTCCCGCAGCCACGCTGGATGGCGGCGGCACTTCGGCTGCGGGCACGAATTCGGCTTGCGGCAGCTGCGCAGCAAACTCAGGCTCCGGGTCACGCTCAGGTTCGGTGCTGACCGGCTGCGGGGCCTCAGAATCGATCGAGGCCGCACGCGCCGCGATGCGCTCGGCGGCCTGCGGCAGCATGATCTCGAAGGCATCAATGGCCTGCTCGAAAACCGGCACGGTATCCAGCAGCTCCGCTTGCAGGAGACTGGCGGCGGCACTGTTGAAATCGAGTCCCGTCAGGCGGCGCTCGAAGCGATGGGCCAGGTCGCCCAGGGCCGTGTAACCCACCATGCGCGAGCTGCCCGTGAGGGTGTGCAGGGCATGCAGAATCTCTGGCGAGGCGGGCGCCGGCGGCTGCCAGGCTGGGGTTTGCTGCTGAAGCACGGCCAGTAGCTCGCGCGCCTCTTCATGGAACAACTCCCCCAACTCGGCATCAATGTCATCTGGCGGCACCGGCACCGCATGCGAAATGACATGCAGCTGCAGGGCCAGATCGGGGGCTGACTCCGGCTCAGACTGCAATGTGGGCTCCGCTTCGAGCGCGGGCTCAGCGCTGCTTTCACCCTGCCCGACAGCAAGCGCTTCCGGCAGCACGGGTTCGGCTGTCGCCGCAGCGGATTCGACTGCGGGCGTGGCGGCGGCACTGTGCAGCGGCAGGCGCAGCAGCAGCTCGGCCAACTCGCGGCCGCTGTCGCGGATACCACCTTCGCGATAGGCGTCGAGGAACTGGTAGAAGTGCTCCAGCGCATTGGTGAGTGCGATGAAGAAGCCGGGCTCGGGGGCCTGCTGTTGCAGATCGGGCTCGCGCAGGCGCTGGGCCATCGCCTCCGCACCCCGGGACAGCGGCAGACACTCCCGCGCGACGGTGGCCAGCACGGCTGCGGCATCGGCCATCAGCAGGCAGAGGCTGTGTTCAGCGGGCGCGACAGTCCAGGCCATGAGCTGCTGCTCGACCTCCTGCAGACGGCCGAATGCGACATTCACCAGCGACTCGCGCTGTGCCGCGCTGCGCGCATCGCCGGGAGGCGGCAGGAAGGCCTTCAGGGCCTCGACGCGGGCCAGCCATTCGGCCGCGCCCTGCGGGGTGCTGGCCGAGCCGGCTTCGGCAGTCCAGGCCCTCAGCACCGGCAACACTTCGGCGAGCACCGCGCGCACTTCAGAAGACACCGGCAGATCGGCGGCAATGAACTGCTTCAGCACCGACTCCAGTGCACCAGAGAGCTGGCTGAGCCGCTCTGCATTGACCACCGCGGCAGAACCCTTGAGGGTGTGCAGCGCGCGCACCGTATCGGCGTCGATGAATCCTTCGTCAGCCATCGCCAGCCAGCGCTCAACGTCACTCAGGCGGTCCTGCGCATCGGTGCGGAAAACCGCCAGCACCTCGGCCTCGACCATCTCGGGCGCACGGCCACTGGCCAGAAAGTGGGCGCGCGCCATGAGCGCCTGCGCGGCGTCGTCGCCCTCCAGCAGGGGATCTGGCGGCTGTCCCTCGCTGAACTCGACCAGCAGTTGCGGAAGCTGCTCGATGGCCGAGCTGACCATCGTCACCACCGATTCATTGACCGGCAGCGCACCCTCGATGCAACGGTTCAGCAGGTGTTCGATGGCCCAGCCGAGTTCGCCGATACGCGTGGCCCCCACCATGCGGCCACTGCCCTTGAGCGTGTGGAAGGCGCGGCGGATCTCGCCCAGCAGGGCAGGCTCTTCCGCATCACGGCGGAACGCCGGCAGCTGCCGACGAAGGCCGTCGAGCACCTCCTGCGCTTCTTCGATGAAGATCGCGCGGATCTCGGGGTCGTCATCGCCTGCGGCGGGGCCTGCTGCCGGCGGGGCCCGCAACGGCGGTGCGAGTGCCACGGGCACAGCCACCGGAGTGGCCTTGCTGTCCTCGACAACCTCAGGCAGGGGGTCTGGGAAATCCAGTGGCGGCGGTTCGGCAATCAGCCCATCGGTAGATTGGTCGATGGCTTCTGCGGCAGGCAATTCGTTGCCGACGGCCCCCACTGGCGCTTCCAGCCAAAGCGGTTCCGCCGGAAGATCGGTGCTGAGCAGTGCGGCTTCGGAAGCGTCCTGAAGCAGTGCGGCGGCCGAGTCATCAGCTGGCGACTGCGCCGCTGCCGGCACGCCGGGAGCCAGGGCTGCCAGTGCGACGGAGAGCGTCTCCAGCATGCGCTCCGGCTGCGGCAGGGCGTCGCGCAGCGCTTCGAGATACAGCTCCAGCGCGGCCACCGATTCAGCGAAGCGGGTGGCTGTTGCAGGGTCGCTGCGCAGCCCCTGCGCGCCAGCGCTCGCCAGCCAGTCCCGCAGCTCGCCGCACAGCTGCGCGGCCGGCAGCAAGTTGAGCATGACAAGGCCCGAGGCCACCTCGGTGAGCAGCTGGCGCGGCTCGGATTCATCGCGCAGCTCCGCACCTTTCAGGTAGGCATCGAGCCGGGCCTTGAGCTTGGCGAGATCCACCAGCATCTCGCGCAGCAGCGCGGCCACGCTTTCGCGCAGATCCTGCGCATGCGGAATGCTTTCGTTCAGCTCGCTGGGAAGCTCGCGCTGCGGCTCACTGCGCATCTGCCGCAGCGGCCGGTACAGCGCCGTTTCCAGGCTGTGCTCGACGCGCAACAACGCGGTGGCAATGCGCATCCAGCGGCCTTCGCCATCGGCCTGCCCCGAGCCCAGGGTGGCCAGCTCGCCGGTCTGGCTGCGCAATACCTGCTCCAGCTGGGGCAGACCCAGCAGCACGAGCGTGTTGGCGATACGGCTCAAACGGTCTGCGAGCGTGGCCTGCACATCGCTGGCGAGGCCACCGGCACGCAAGGCGAGGTCGAGGCCATCTTTCACCAGCGCCAGATCTACGCGCACTTCTTCAGCCACTTTCTCCAGCAGGCGGGTGTTGGGGCCGCGCAGCTGCTGGCGTGCCGCCGACAGCGCGGGCTCGATGGCGAGGGTGGAGTCCAGCGGCAGATAGTGCCGCAGCATCAGCCAGCGGCTGCCGCCGTGATGGATCGGGCCCGCACAGGCCAGCAGCCGCCAGGCCAGCTCTGGCGATTGGGCTGCGCAAGCCGCCTCGCCCTGTTCAGCCAGCAGTTTGATCTGCTGGCCGAGGCGACCGACCCAGCGCTTGAGCTCCAGCGAATCAGCCCCCGGCACGGCCACCAGGGAGTCAATGGCGGCGGCGAAGGCGCTCCACAGCAATGCGGTTTCACGCCGCAGGGCATGGCTGCTGATGTGATCGCCCACCTTGCGCAGCTTGAGCAGGGTGTTGGGCACATCGACACCCTTGAGCCACTGCAACAACAGCACCTGGAAGGCCGGCAGCAGCTTGCCGGCCACGATGGATGCAGACAGCAGCGGCTCGGACCCTGTCTCCGGCAGGCGCAGCGGCGGATTGATGAGCAGCATCTGCCGCACGAAAAGATCCGCCTCGGTGATCGCAACCCGACCACAGGCCAGGCGCATCTCACTCACCGTGGGCTGCAATACCGCCGCACGATCGGGCGCGCCATGACGCAGGGCGTCGAGGTAGTCCGAGAGCTGGAGCGTGGCGCCGCTTACCGCAGCGAGTGCGGCGCCGGGCTGGGCCAGTTGTCCGCCAGCAACGGCATCGATGGCGGAGCAGATTTCTTCCACCAGCAGGGCGCCGCCGTGGCAACCGGCCATGCGCAGCGCGCCCAGCACCAGTCGCAGCTCGGCAAGCACGGGGTCGGCGTTGAACTCGCTGCCTTCGTCTTCCTGGTGCTGGTCAATCAGTGCGCGCGCACGCGCCAGCGAGGCGTCCACTTCCGGGGCCAGCCACTTCAAGCTGTTGGCCAGAACCAGCTGCTGTCCCAGTGCCTGGGCGGGAGGCGGATCAACCGGCGGATTGCGCTGCAAGGACATCGACTCAGTACCCTGCATTGGCAAACTCCAGGCTCTCGGCCAGCTTGTGCAGGCTGAAGGCGAACCAGGGCGTGCGTTCACGCTCGAACGCGCCGAGCAGATAGGGCCGCAGCGGGCCGGATTCACCCAGGCGCGAGTGGTTTTGATCGGTGACCGTGAACTGACGGTAACCGGCCACTTCATCAATCAGAATGCCGACGGGTACCTTGCTGGAATTGAAGATCAGTACGCGGGTGGTGGACTGGGGCGCACGGTGCGGCAAGCCGAGGAATTGTGCGAGATCGACCACGGCCAAAATGCTGCCGCGCACGTTGGCCACACCCATCAGCCAGGGCTTGCCGCCGGGAGCGCGGGTCAGCTGCGGCAGCGGAATGATTTCGCGCACGTCTTCGCGCGGGGCAATGCACCAGTGCTCACGCACCCTGAAGCCCAGACCCAGCCAGACATCGCGGCTGCGGCGCACCACATCGGGCCGCGTGATCTGCACGCGGGCCTCAAGTGCAGCCAACAGGTCAAAGGGGTCGCTATGCGGGCTCGGCAAGCTCTGGCTCATGCGCGAAGGGGCTTAGGCGGTTTTCAGATGGGTGCGCACGGCACCAATCAACTCGTCCTTGGTGAAGGGCTTGGTCAGGTATTCGTCCGACCCCACGATGCGCCCGCGGGCACGGTCGAACAAGCCGTCCTTCGACGACAGCATGATGACCGGCGTCTGGGCGTAGCGGGCATTGCTCTTGATGAGTGCACAGGCCTGATACCCGTCGAGCCGGGGCATCATGATGTCGATGAAGATCAGGTCGGGGTTCTGGTCGGCAATCTTGGCCAGCGCTTCGAAGCCATCGGCGGCGGTGATGACCTCATAGCCTTCCTTCACCAGCAGTGTTTCGGCGGTGCGTCGGATGGTTTGAGAATCGTCGATGACCATCACCTTCGCGTTTTTGCCCGCGTTCGGATGGGTGGCTTCAGTGGACAAGGACCGTCTCCCTTCAAGACTTTTGTAGGTTCTGCCAGCACATCCGCGAGGCGCTGACAGCGTTTGCATGTTGTCGCGACTTTGTAGCACACAAGGCGATGCGCTCCCACTGCCTGAAGCCCCCCTTGCAAAGGGCGTCTGCGTCATCATTTGCACAGGGCGGGCTGCCGATTCGGCAGCCACGCCAATGCCCCACCTTCAAGGATCACGCCCATGCTCGACAGCCGGCTGCCGACCGTCCCCAACCTCACCACGGCACATACCGGCCCGCTGCTGCGCTTCGAGCAGACCCTGCTCGACCGCTCGGCTGAAATCGAGGCCTGGTTTCGCAAGGAGTTTCACCGCAGCGCAGCGCCCTTCTACTGC
>CAMTXV010000136.1:0-15450 GCA_947085665.1 uncultured Sinobacteraceae bacterium
ACGAGATAACCGCATCGGTGACTGGAGTTCAGACGTGTGCTCTTCCGATCTCATCGCCCTGCCCACTGAGCACCCGCACCGCGAGCAGCACATGCGGATTGACGGTGGCAATGCCCAAGGGCTTGCCGCGGTAGTCCTCCAGACGGCAGAGACTGCCGGGCGCAATGCCCTTGAGCGGTGTGGCCGCGGTATCGACCTCATTGGAGTAGGCCCAGAGGTGGCCGGCGCGCAGGCGACGTTCCTCGTGGGTTTTCAGCTGGAGCTTTTGCATGGATTCCTAGGGAAAAAAAGCCAGCACCGCAAGGCGTGTTCGCATCGGGATGGCTCGCGTATCATTGTTCCATACAGCGCTCATCGACGAGCCTTAAAGTTTTGTTTGCCGCACTTGCGAGAGAGGTCGATTCATCGGCACCCGCAAGCATTTCGTTGCAGACCCGCGAGCCAAACTTTTGGGTTTCACCCCTGGGCGTATCCGCCAGCAACCCCGGTATCACCAGGAGCGAGCCCCCAGCGTGGACACCATCATCGCGCGCATCACCCAATTGGGGCCGGAGTTCTGGGCAACCGCCATTTACGTGGTGGCCGTGGTCGGCATCTGCTCCATCATGCTCATCGGCTCTTTTCTGCTCGGCGGCAAGAGCGGTGGCCGGGCCAAGAACGAGCCCTTCGAATCGGGCGTGGTGTCATCGAGCCCTGAACGCCTGAGGCTCTCGGCCAAGTTCTATCTGGTGGCCATGTTCTTCGTGATCTTCGACGTCGAAGCGCTGTATCTCTACGCCTGGGCGGTGTCGGTGAGGGAGAGCGGCTGGACCGGCTGGATCGAAGCCTTCGTGTTTATTTTCATCCTCACATCCAGCCTGGTGTACCTGGCTCGCATCGGCGCACTCGACTGGACGCCGCACCAGAAAAAGCGTCGCCGCGACAAGCAGCTCAACCAGCAGCAGGCGAAGGACTAACGCATGCAATACACCCTGACCCGCATCAACCCCAATCGTCCTACCGGCGTCTCGCCGCTCACCGACGACTACACCCAGAAGGCGACGGAGGATGTGTTCACCGAAGAACAGGTGAACCGCAACGTCATCACCGCCAAGATGTCGGACCTCATCAACTGGGGCCGCAAGAATTCGATCTGGCCGTACAACTTCGGCCTCTCCTGCTGCTATGTGGAAATGGCCACGGCCTTCACCCCCACACACGATCTCGCCCGCTTCGGCAGCGAAGTCATTCGCGCCTCGCCCCGCCAGGCCGATGTGATTGTGATTGCCGGCACCTGCTTCATGAAGATGGCCCCGGTGATCCAGCGCCTGTACGAGCAGATGCTCGAACCCAAGTGGGTCATCAGCATGGGCGCCTGCGCCAATTCGGGCGGCATGTACGACATCTATTCCGTGGTGCAGGGCGTCGATAAATTCCTGCCGGTTGATCTCTACATTCCCGGCTGCCCGCCGCGCCCCGAGGCCTTCCTCGAAGGCCTGCTGATGTTGCAGAACTCCATCGGCAAGGAGCGCCGCCCCATTACCTGGACGGGGGGCGACCAGAACATCTACAAGCCGGTGCAGCCCAGCCAGCGTGATGCCAAGCAGGCCGAGCGCATGGCGCAGACCGTGCTGCGCTCGCCGGATTCGGTCTAGGAGTGCCGTCGCATGGCTGATGGAACCCCGATCACCGTCCCCGAAGTCATCCGCGAGCTGTCGGAACGCTTCGGTGATGTCGCCTTCACCCCGCAGGCCACGGCGGATGGCATGCCCACCGTCTGGGTGCCGCTGGCGCGCCTGCACGAGGTGCTGCGCTACCTGAAGCACGAAGCGCCCAAGCCCTACAAGATGCTCTATGACCTCACGGCCATCGACGAGCGTTTTCGCAAGCACCGAGAGGATCAGCCCAAGGCGGACTTCACCATCGTCTACCAGTTGCTGTCGATCGACCGCGACCGGGTGAAGCCCCGGGTGACCCACCAGGCCGATGTGCGCATCAAGGTGGCCTTGCAGGGCGAGTTCCCTACCCTGCCCACCATCACCAATGTGTTCCAGAACGCCAACTGGTACGAGCGCGAGGTGTGGGATCTCTTCGGCATCGTGTTCGAAGGCCACCCCAATCTGCAGCGCATCATGCTGCCGCCCTCCTGGAAGGGTGGGCACCCGCTGCGCAAGGAGCACGCGGCCCGCGCCACGGAGTTCGACCCCTACCAGATGACTGCCCTCCGGCAGGACATGGAACAGGAAGCGCTGCGCTTCAAGCCCGAGGACTGGGGCATGAAACGCGGCACGGCCGATCACGACTTCATGTTCCTCAACTTCGGCCCCAACCACCCGGCGGCGCACGGCGCCTTCCGCGTGGTGTTGCAGCTCGATGGCGAGGAGATCGTCGACTGCGTGCCGGAGATCGGCTACCACCACCGTGGCGCCGAGAAGATGGGCGAGCGCCAGAGCTGGCACAGCTACATCCCCTACACCGATCGTATCGACTACCTGGGCGGGGTGATGAACAACCTGCCCTACGTGATGGCGCTGGAGAAACTCGCCGGCATCAAGGTGCCGCCGCGGGTTGAAACGATTCGCGTGATGCTCTGCGAGTTCTTCCGCATCACTTCGCACCTCTTGTTCTACGGCACCTATGCGCAGGACGTGGGCGCGATGAGCCCCGTGTTCTACATGTTCGTCGACCGCCAGAAGGCCTACGACTGTATTGAAGCCATCACGGGTTTCCGCATGCACCCGGCCTGGTTCCGCATTGGCGGCGTGGCACACGACCTGCCGCAGGGCTGGGAAGTGAAGGTGAAGGAATTCCTCGACTGGATGCCCAAGCGCCTCGATGGCTACCGCAAGGCCGCCCTCGAAAACAGCATGTTCAAGGCCCGCGGCCGTGACGTGGCCGCCTACGACACGGCAGCAGCACTGGAGTGGGGCGTGACCGGCCCTGGCCTGCGCGCCACCGGCTGCGACTACGACCTGCGCAAGGTGCGCCCGTACTCCGGCTACGAGAACTTCGACTTCGAAGTGCCGCTGGGCCACAAGGGCGACTGCCACGACCGTGCGGTACTGCGCGAGGAAGAAATTCGCCAGAGCCTGCGCATCATCGAGCAGTGCATGAAGAACATGCCGGCCGGCCCCTACAAGGCCGATCACGCGCTCACCACGCCGCCGCCGAAGGACCGCACGCTGGCGGATATTGAAACCCTAATCACCCACTTCTTGCAGGTGAGCTGGGGGCCGATCATGCCGCATGGTGAAACCAGCCAGATGATCGAAGCCACCAAGGGCATCAACAGCTATTACCTGACGGCCGACGGCAGCACGGCGAGCTATCGTACGCGCATCCGCACGCCGAGCTTCGCGCACCTGCAGCAGATTCCCTCGGCCATCCGGGGCCAGATGGTGCCCGACCTCATCGCCTACATCGCCTCCATCGATTTCGTGATGGCCGACGTGGACCGCTAAGCCATGAATACGCCCGTGCTGAAACTTGCTGATCTCCCCAAGGCCGAACCCTTCGTGCTGAGCGAAGACGAGCGCCACGACATCGAGCACGCGCTCGGCCACTACCCGGACTCGCGCGCCGCCTCCATCGACGCGCTGAAGGCCGTGCAGAAGCGCCGTGGCTATGTGTGCGACGAAGCCATTCCCGTGCTGGCAGCAGCCATCGGCATTTCGGCCGCTGACCTTGAAGGCGTGGCCACCTTCTACTCGCTGATCTTCCGCCGCCCAGTGGGTCGCCATGTGATCACGCTCTGCGACAGCATCAGCTGCCATCTGACCGGGCACGACGAGCTGAAGGCCGAGCTGGTGAAGCAGCTGGGCATCCAGCCCGGCCAGACCACCAAAGACAATCGCTTCACCCTGCTGCCCATCTGCTGCCTCGGCGCCTGCGACCGCGGCCCGGCGCTGATGGTGGGCGATGACCTGCACGGGCCGGTGGAGCCTGCAGACGTTTCCAAGTTACTGGAGCAGTACGCATGAGTCTGCGCTCCGCAAAAGACCCCAACTACCAGAAGCCGCTGACGCGCCTCATCGACGTCGCCGCCGGCCCGCTCCAGCTCGCCGGCTTCGAAGCCGAGGGTGGCTACTCGGCGCTCAAAACCGCCGTAAAAACCCTGCAACCTCAGGAAATCCAGACCAAGGTCAAGGATGCCAATCTGCGCGGCCGTGGCGGTGCGGGCTTCCCCACCGGCATCAAGTGGTCGCTGATTCCCATGGGGCCGAACAGTGGCCCCAAGTATCTCGTCTGCAACGCCGACGAGATGGAGCCCGGCACCTTCAAGGACCGCCTGCTGATGGAGCAGAGCCCGCATCAGCTGGTGGAGGCCATGGCCGTTGCCGCCTACGCCATCGGCGCGAATCTGGGCTACATCTTTCTGCGCGGCGAGTACGTGCTGGCGGCCGAGCGTCTGAACCAGGCCATCGCCGAAGCACGCGCAGCCGGCTACATCGGCAAGAACATTCTGGGTGGCGACTGGGGTTTTGATCTCCATGTGCACACCGGCGCCGGCCGCTACATCTGCGGCGAAGAAACCGCGCTGATCAACTCACTGGAAGGCCGCCGCGCCAATCCGCGCGCGAAGCCGCCCTTCCCGCAGATCGCCGGCCTCTGGGGCCGTCCGACCATCGTCAACAACGTCGAAACGCTCTGCAACATTCCGCACATCGTCAACAACGGCGCGGACTGGTTCAAGGCACTTTCACAGGGCAAGAGCAAGGACGGCGGCACCAAGATGTACGGCTGCTCGGGCCTCGCCAACAAGCCCGGCTGCTGGGAGCTGCCCATCGGCACCTCGGCACGCGAGATTCTCGAAGTGCACGCCGGCGGCATGAAGGGCGGCAAGAAGCTGAAAGCCTGGCTGCCCGGTGGCGCTTCGACTGACTTCCTGCTGCCTGAGCATCTCGACCTGCCGATGGACTTCGACACCATCAGCAAGGCCGGCAGCCGCATGGGTACGGGGCTGATCACCGTGCTCAACGAGGACCAGAGCATCGTCAGTGCGGTGCGCAACCTCGAAGAGTTCATGGCGCGCGAAAGCTGCGGCTGGTGCACGCCTTGCCGCGACGGCCTGCCTTGGACCGTGAAGATCATGCGCGCGATTGAAGCGGGTGATGGTCAGCCCAGCGACATCAACACCCTCAGCAAGCTCACCCGCTGGCTCGGCCCCGGCCGAACCTTCTGCGCCCACGCACCGGGTGCGATGGAGCCGCTGCAATCCGCGCTCAAGTACTTCCGTCACGAGTTCGAAGCCGGCATGGCGGTCGTCAAGGTGCCGGAAAGCGGCGACGTGTGCGCCCTGCCGGAACACGGCGTGGGTGCCAAGGCGGACTACGCCAAGGAACGCATGAAGTGGGTCAACCAGTAGGCGCGACACCGCCGCCACACCGTATTGCAGCACCACAAACAGGGCACCGGATTCATGGCCAAGATTCACGTTGAAGGCAAGGTTCACGAGGTCAATGGGGCAGACAATCTGCTCCAGGCCTGCTTGTCGCTGGGCCTCGACATTTCCTACTTCTGCTGGCACCCCGCGCTCGGTAGCGTGGGTAGCTGCCGCCAGTGCGCGGTGAAGCAATACAAGGATGCCGACGACAAGAACGGCCGCATCGTGATGTCCTGCATGACGCCTGCGAGCGACGGCACCTACATCTCGATTGCCGATGAAGAGGCGAAGGAATTCCGCGAGGCCATGGTGGCCCTGCTGATGACCAACCACCCGCACGACTGCCCCGTGTGCGAAGAAGGCGGCCACTGCCATCTGCAAGACATGACGGTGATGACCGGCCATCACAGCCGCGATTACCGCTTTACCAAGCGCACCCACAACAACCAGTACCTCGGCCCCTTCATTGGCCACGAGATGAACCGCTGCATCAGCTGCTACCGCTGCGTGCGCTATTACAAGGACTACGCGGGCGGCAAGGACCTCGGCGTGTTCGGTTCCGCCTCGCGCGTCTACTTTGGCCGCGCTGAAGATGGCGTGCTGGAGAGCGAGTTCAGCGGCAATCTCACCGAGATCTGCCCCACCGGCGTGTTCACGGACAAAACCCACAGCGAGCACTACACCCGCAAGTGGGACATGCAGTTCGCGCCCGCCATCTGCACCGGCTGCGCGGTGGGCTGCAACATTTCGCCCGGCGAACGCTACGGCGAAGTGCGCCGCATCGAGAACCGCTACCACAGCGAACTCAATGGCTATTTTCTCTGCGACCGTGGCCGCTTCGGCTACGGCCATGTGAACTCGGAAGACCGTCCCCGCCACGCGCTCATCAAGCGCGAAGGCCAGTGGCTCGCCCTCAACAAGGCCGATGCCATTGCCCAGGCCGCCGCCGTGCTGGGCGGGCACAAGCCACTGATCGGCATCGGCTCGCCGCGTGCGAGTGTGGAAGCCAACTTCGCCCTGCGCGCTCTGGTGGGTGCTGAAAACTTCTACGCCGGTGTCTCCGCGCAGGAAGCCGCCACCACCGCCACCTGTCTCAAGGTGCTGCGTGAAGGCCCGGTGCCGGCCGCCACCATCAAGCGCATCGAGCAGTCCGATGCCGTGCTCGTGCTCGGTGAAGACACGCTGGGCACCGCAGCCCGTGTGGCCCTCGCCCTGCGTCAGGCCGCGCGCGGCATGCTGGCCACGATGTCGGCGGAAAAGCGCGTGCCGGAATGGCAGGCCAACTCTGCCAACGACATTGCCCAGCACGCGCTGAACCCGCTGTTCATCGCCACCCCGGTGGCGACCAAGCTCGACGAGATTGCCGCTATCGCCCACCGCGCTTCGGTGAGCGATCTGGTGCGGCTGGCGCAGGCCATTACCCATGCGCTGGATGCCTCTGCCCCGCCCGCCAAGGTGGATGCCGAGACCGCTGCCATGGCGCAGCGCATTGCCGATACCCTGAAGGCAGCGAAGCGGCCGCTGGTGGTGTCCGGCACCGGCTGCGGCAGCGCCGCGCTGATCGAAGCCGCTGCGAATGTGGCCTTTGCCCTGCAGAAGCTCAACGAGGCCACGGCCATCTGCCTGACGCTGCCGGAAGCCAACAGCATGGGTCTGGCGCTGATGGAAGCCCCGGCACTGGATGCCGCACTCACCCGCGCTGCGCAGGCGGAAACCGTGGTGGTGGTGCTGGAGAACGATCTCTCGCGCCGCGCCGCCGCCAGCACGCTCGACGCTGCCCTGGCAAAGTGCACGGTGATTGCGCTGGATCACCAGCAGACCGCCACCACCGCCACCGCAGCCCTGCTGCTGCCGGCCGCGAGCTTTGCCGAAGGCGATGGCACCTTTGTGAACTTTGAGGGCCGCGCCCAGCGCAGCATCCAGAACTTCGACCCCGCCTATTACGACCGCCATGTGGCCACGCAGGAAAGCTGGCGCTGGATCAGCGCGCTGCGCGCTGCCACCGGCAAGGCCGCCTGGGCCAATCTCGACGCCGTGATGGCCGATGCCGAAAGCCAGATTCCGGCACTGCGGGGCATGAGCGCTGCCGCACCGAGTGCTGCCTTCCGCATCGAGGGTGCGAAGCTTGCCCGTGCACCGCAGCGGCAGTCTGGCCGCACCGCAATGCGCGCGAATGTGTTCGTGCACGAGCCGCGTGCCACGCAAGATGCCGACTCCGCGCTGGCGTTCTCGATGGAAGGCATCAACAGCACGCACGCGGTCACGCGCCCGGCTGCACTCATCCCCTTCGCCTGGTCCCCGGGCTGGAACTCCCCCTCGGCCTGGAACAAGTTTCAGGCGGAAGTGGGCGGTGCGATGAAGGGCGGCGATTCCGGCGTGCACCTGTTCAAGCACAACGGCGCGCAGTCCTACTTTCCGGCATCGCTGGAAGCTACTGACGGTCTGACCGTGCAGCTCATCCACTCGCACTTCGGCAGCGAAGAACTCTCGTCCAAGGCCAAGCCCATCCGCGAGCGCATTCCACAGGCCTATGTGGCGCTGAACGTGGCGGATGCCCAGCGTCTGGGTATCGAGCACCAGGCGCTGACGCGCGTGGAGCTGGGGGATTATGTGCTGTCACTGCCCGCCAAGGTGCGCCTGGACCTCCCACAGGGCAGCGTGGGCCTGCCGGTAGGACTCGATGGCATTCCGCCGCTGACCGCCGGTGCGGCAGTGCGCGTCAGCAAGGGAGCCTGAGCGCATGTTTTCCTGGATCACACCCGAGCTGGTCGCCATCTTCTGGGGCGTCGTCAAGGCCATCGTCATGCTGCTGGGCCTGGTCATTACCGCCGCCTACATGATCTGGCTGGAGCGCCGCCTTCTGGCGCTCTGGCAAGACCGCCTCGGTCCGAACCGTGTCGGTCCGCTGGGCCTGGGCCAGGTCATTGCCGACATGCTGA
This sequence comes from uncultured Sinobacteraceae bacterium, assembly GCA_947085665.1. Lineage (GTDB taxonomy): Bacteria > Pseudomonadota > Gammaproteobacteria > Nevskiales > Nevskiaceae > Stagnimonas. The sequence goes on from CAMTXV010000136.1 coordinate 8,302, forward strand.
AGATCTTCTTCAAGGAAGACTGGCTGCCGCCCTTCGCCGACAAGTTCACTTTCATCCTCGCGCCCTTCCTGGCGATGAGCCTGATGATGCTGGGCTTCATCTTCATTCCCATCACCCCCACCTGGGGCGTGTCGAACGCCAATCTGGCGCTGCTGTTTTTCCTGGCAGTGGCCGGCCTTGCGGTGTATGCCGTGATGCTGGGCGGCTGGGCCAGCAACAGCAAGTACTCGCTGCTGGGCGGCCTGCGTTCCACGGCCATGACCATCAGCTACGAAGTGTTCATGGGCCTGGCCCTGATGGGCATCGTCATTCAGGCCGGCAGCTTCAACCTGCGCGAGATCGTGGCTGCGCAAGAGGGCCTCTGGAACGTCGTGCCGCAGTTCCTCGGCTTTCTCGTGTGGGTGCCCGCCATGCTGGCCGTCGTGCACCGCACGCCCTTCGACTTGCCGGAAGCCGAGTCCGAACTCGTGCAGGGCTATCACACCGAGTATTCCGGCATGAAGTTCGGCATGTTCATGGTCAGTGAGTACGTGGGCATCGTGATGGTTTCGGCACTCACCACGGTGCTGTTCTTCGGCGGCTGGCACGGCCCGTTCTGGACCGAGCAGATCCCCTTCGTGTGGTTCGCGCTGAAGACCTTCCTGTTCATGTCTTTCTACATCCTGGTGCGTGCCGCCCTGCCCCGCCCGCGCTATGACCAGATCATGTCCGCAGCCTGGCTCTGGTGCCTGCCGCTGTCCCTTCTCAATCTGCTCGTCACCGGCGCCGTGGTGCTGTGGCGCAGCCAGGGGGCCTAAAAGTCATGTCTCATCTCAAAGACGTTTTCTGGGGTATCTGGACCCAGCTGCGCAGCATTGGCCTGGTGTTCATGCACAGCTTCGCCAAGCGCGACACGGTGAGCTACCCCGAAGTGAAGCCCTATGTGCCGCCGCGTTATCGCGGCCGCATCATCCTCACCCGCGACCCCGACGGCGAAGAGCGCTGTGTGGCCTGCAACCTCTGCGCAGTGGCCTGCCCGGTGGGCTGCATCAGCCTGCAAAAAGCCGAAAAGGAAGATGGCCGCTGGTATCCCGAGTTCTTCCGCATCAACTTCAGCCGCTGCATCTTCTGCGGACTGTGCGAAGAGGCCTGCCCCACCACGGCCATCCAGCTCACGCCCGACTACGAGCTGGCCGAGTACAACCGCCAGAACCTCGTCTTTGAAAAAGAGAACCTGCTGATTGCCGGCCCCGGCAAGTATCCGGACTACAACTTCTACCGCGTCGCCGGCATGGCCATCAAAGGCAAGGCCAAGGGTGAAGCCGCCAACGAGTCGGCGCCAGTCGACCTCAAGAGTCTGCTGCCATGAAAGACTTTCTCGCCCAAGCCGCTGCGTATGGTCTGGTGGCCATTGCACTGGTCGCACTCGCCATTGTTTCCGGTCCACGCGCGCCGTTTTATGTCGCTGCGGCAGTGGCACTGTTTGCCACCTTGATGGTGGTGATCAGCACCAACCCCGTGCATGCCCTGCTGTATCTCGTGCTTTCGCTTCTCGCCATCGCCGTGATCTTCTTCGTGCTTGGCGCGCCGTTTGCGGCGGCGCTGGAAGTCATCGTCTACGCCGGCGCCATCCTGGTGCTCTTCGTCTTCGTGGTGATGATGTTGAACCTGGGCCGCCAGACCGAAGAGCAGGAGCGCAAGTGGCTCTCGCCCACCACCTGGATTGGCCCTGCCGCACTCGCCGCCGTGCTGCTTTGGCAGATAGTGCAACTGCTCTGGCCCAAGGGCGGCTTCATGACCCCGGCTGGGGTGCAGGAGGTTTCTGCCAAGGCCGTCGGCATCGCACTGTATGGCCCGTATCTGCTGGCGGTTGAACTCGCCTCGATGATGCTGCTCGCTGGCCTCGTGGCCGCCTACCACCTGGGTAAGGACGAATGAACGCCCTGCACGCCATTCCCATGGAGCACGGCCTGCTGCTGGCCGGTGCGCTGTTTTCGATTGGCCTGTTTGGCCTTCTCACCCGCCGCGACATCCTGTTCATGCTGATGTCGCTGGAGATCATGCTCAACGCCGCCGCCCTCGCTTTCATCGTCGCCGGCAGCCGCTGGGGTTCCGCAGATGGACAGGTGATGTTCGTGCTGATCCTCACCCTCGCTGCCGCCGAAGCCTCGGTGGGCTTGGCCTTGCTGATCCAGCTCTATCGCCGCTTCAAGACGCTCGATATCGATGCTGCTTCAACCATGAAGGGCTAATGCACATGACACTTCTGCCCCTCACTTTTGCAGCCCCCCTGCTCGGCTTCCTGATTCTCGCCTTCGCGCGTGGTCGCCTGTCCGAGAATCTGGCCACCGCCGTTGGCGTGGGTTCGGTGGGTGTTTCCGCGCTCACCACGCTGATCGCCGGCATCCAGTTCATGGGCACACCGCCCGAGGGCGGCAGCCTCACCATCACCCTCTGGCAGTGGATGAGCGTGGGCAACTTCACGCCCAGCTTCGCGCTGTATCTCGATGCGCTGTCACTGACCATGCTGGGGGTCATCACCGGCGTGGGTTTCTTCATCCACCTGTTCGCCAGCTGGTACATGCGCGGTGACGAAGGCTTTGCACGCTTCTTCAGCTACATGAACCTGTTCGTGGCCAGCATGGTGTTTCTGGTGCTGGGCGACAACCTCCTGTTCCTCTACTTCGGTTGGGAAGGCGTCGGCCTCGCCTCGTATCTCTTGATCGGCTTTTGGTACAAGGACCCAGCCAACGGTGCGGCGGCCCGCAAGGCCTTCGTGATCACCCGCGTTGGTGACACCTTCATGGCCATTGCCCTGTTCATCCTGTTCAAGGAATTCGGCACGCTCAACATCCAGGAGCTGGCCGTACTCGCTCCTGCAGCCTGGCCGGTGGTGAATGGTGTGGGTGCGACGATGGCTACCATCACCGCCCTGCTGCTGCTGGGCGGTGCTGTGGGCAAGTCTGCCCAGCTGCCGCTGCAAACCTGGCTGCCCGATGCCATGGCAGGCCCTACGCCGGTGTCTGCACTCATCCATGCCGCCACCATGGTGACCGCGGGCGTGTATCTCATCGCCCGCACCAATGCCCTGTTCGAGCTCTCGCCCTTCGCCCTGCAATGCGTGGGCGTGGTGGGTGCCACGACGCTGATCATGGCCGGCTTCATTGCCCTGATGCAGACCGACATCAAGAAGATCCTCGCCTACTCCACCATGAGCCAGATCGGCTACATGTTCCTGGCTGAGGGTGTGGGCGCCTATGCGCCAGCGGTGTTCCACCTGATGACGCACGCCTTCTTCAAGGCGCTGCTGTTCCTCTCGTCCGGCTCGGTGATTCTCGCCATGCACCACGAGCAGAACATCTTCCGCATGGGCAACCTGCGCAAGCACATTCCCTTCGTCTACTGGTGCATGTTGATCGGCACGCTGGCGCTCTGCGCCTTCCCGCTCACCTCAGGCTTCTTCTCGAAGGACGAGATCCTGCACGAGGCATATCTCAGCGGCCATCACGGCCTCTGGATCGCGGGCCTGTTTGGCGCCTTCCTCACCGGCATCTACAGCTTCCGCCTGATCTTCATCGTGTTCTTCGGACCTGAGCGCTGGCGCCAGGCCGAGCATCACGGGCACGATGCGCACGGCGATGCCCACGGCGAGCATCACGGCCTGGGGCCGAAAGACGAGCCGCATGGCGCGACCACGCTCGATCACCACATTCCGCTCGCGGTGCTGCTGGTGATGGCGCTGATCGGTGGCTTCATCCACCTGCCGCTCGAAGCAGTGTTCCCGGTCGTCGATCACGGCAGCGATCACGGCCCGGCATGGATTGTCTATCTGCCCATCCCCGTTTCGCTGGCCGGCATGTTTGTGAGCTGGTTTCTGTTCCTGAAGCGGCCGGACATTCCCGCCGCCCTCGCCAGTGGCGGCCTCACCCGGCAGCTGGGCCTGTTCTGGAAGAGCGCCTTCGGCTTCGACTGGCTCTATGACAGGCTCTTCGTGAAGCCCTTCGTGTGGGCCGCCAACATCAACAAGAACGACATCGTTGATGGCCTGCTGGGTCTGATTCCGATGACGCTCAGAGGGGCCAACAGCCTCGCTGCCGCCACCCAGACCGGCAACCTGCGCTGGTATGCCTTTGCCGCCGGCGCCGGTGCCATTGCACTGATCGCCGCCATCGCCCTGCACTGATCTCCCATGAGCCCAACCATTCTTGTCTGGCTACTGGTCATCCCCTTCGTTGGCGGCATGATCAGCTGGCAGGCCGAGCGCTACTCGCGCTTTCTCCCGCGCTGGATCGCACTCTTTACCCAGCTCACCGTACTGGTGATGTCCGTGTGGCTCTGGTTCGTCGGCGATTTCACGCTCTCGGCCCCCAGCAGCACGCCGGTGTTCGCGCTCGAATACAAGGCGGCGTGGATTCCCAGCTTCGGCATCAACTTCCATCTCGGTCTTGATGGCCTTTCGCTGCTCTTGGTGATTCTCACCAACCTGCTGGGCGTGATGGCTATTGGTTGTTCGTGGAAGGAAATCGACCGCTATGTCGGCTTCTTCCACTTGAACCTCTTGTGGAACCTCGCGGGCGTCGTCGGCGTGTTCCTGGCACTCGATCTGTTCCTGTTCTTCTTCTTCTGGGAAATGATGCTGGTGCCGATGTACTTCCTCATCGCGCTCTGGGGTCACAACATCCCGGGCGGCAAGGGGCGCATCTACTCGGCCACCAAGTTCTTCATCTTCACGCAGTTCAGCGGCCTGATCATGCTGCTGGCCATTCTGGCGCTGGTGTTCTTCAACCATCAGGCCACCGGCCAGTGGAGCTTTGGTTACTTCGAGCTGCTGAAAACAGCACGCGGACTCGACCCGCAGATTGCCTGGTGGCTGATGCTGGGCTTCTTCGTCGCCTTCGCCGTGAAGATGCCGATGGTGCCGCTGCACACCTGGCTGCCCGATGCCCACAGCCAGGCGCCCACCGCCGGCTCGGTGGATCTCGCAGGCATCCTGCTGAAGACCGCCGCCTACGGCATGCTGCGCTTCGCCCTGCCCTTCTTCCCGGATGCGATGCGCGAGATCGCGCCGTTCGCAATGGCACTCGCCGCCATCAGCGTCATCTATGCCGGTGTGGTGGCCTTCTCGCAAACCGACATCAAACGCCTCATTGCCTACAGCTCCATCTCGCACATGGGCTTCGTCACGCTCGGCATCTTCGCCGGCACCGAGCAGGCACTGCAGGGCGTGGTGATCCAGATGATTGCGCACGGTCTTTCCGCTGCGGGCTTGTTCATCCTGAGCGGTGAAATCTACGAGCGCCTGCACACGCGTGACCTGCGCCAGATGGGCGGCCTGTGGGGGCGCTTCCCCTATCTGCCACCGATCATGCTGTTCTTCACAGCGGCCTCTCTGGGCCTGCCGGGCCTGGGCAACTTCGTTGGCGAGTTCCTGATTCTTACCGGCAGCTATGCGGTGTCGCCGCTGTTCACCATTCTCTGCGCCTTTGGCCTAGTGCTGGCGGCGGTCTACTCGCTCATCCTCGTGCAGAAGGCTTTTCACGGCGCGCCGCGCGATGACGGACATGCGGGCAACTATGAAGATCTAAGCCGCCGCGAGCAGTCCATGATGGCCGTGCTCATGCTGCTGCTGCTGGGCCTCGGTCTGTATCCACAACCCGTGCTCGACATCAGTGCCGCTTCGATGCAGACCGTCGAGTTCATTTACAACAACACGCCCGCCGCCCTGTCGCTGAGCGGAGTCACGCCATGACGCTGCAACAACTGCTTGCCATCAGCCCGCTGATTTTGCTCACCCTCACCACCGTGGGGGTGATGCTTCACATCGCCTGGGCGCGGCGCTATCACTTCATCGGTGCCGTCACCATCTTCGGCATGAATCTGGCGCTGCTCTCTCTGCCGCTGATCTGGATTCTCAACGAGGGCCAGCCTGTCGAAGTCACGCCGCTGTTCGTGGTGGATGGCTACGCGCTGTTCTACTCCGGCCTCATTCTGGCTGCCGCACTCGGCGTGCTCACCCTCTGCGGCGCCTACTTCGAGAGCTACGAGGGCAACCGCGAAGAGCTGTACCTGCTGCTGCTGATGTCCACCCTCGGCGCCGTGGTGCTGGTGATGAGCCGTCACTTCGCCGGCTTCTTCATTGGCCTGGAGCTGATGTCGATTCCGCTCTACGCCATGGTGGCCTACCCGGTGAAAGATGGCCGCGCGCTGGAAGGCGGCATCAAGTATCTGGTGCTGTCGGCCGGTGCCTCTGCCTTCATGCTGTTCGGTATCGCCCTGCTGTTTGCCGAAACCGGCGCACTGGGTTTTGCCGACATCGGTGCGAAGCTCTCGCAAGGCCGCATGCCCCTGCTGCTGACCGGTGCTGCCATGGTGCTGGTGGGTGTGGCCTTCAAACTTTCCGCCGTGCCCTTCCACCTGTGGACCTCCGACGTCTACGAGGCCTCACCCGCACCCGTCGCCGCCTTCCTGGCCACGGTGTCGAAGGTGGCGGTGTTTGCAGCCACCTATCGCCTCTTTCTCAACGTCGGCCTGTTCCAGCAGCCGGGCACCGCCGAGGCGCTCAGCGTGCTCGCCATTGCCTCGATGGTGCTGGGCAATGTGCTCGCACTGGCGCAGGACAACGTCAAGCGCATCCTCGCCTACTCTTCCATCGCGCAGTTCGGCTATCTGCTCGTCGCACTGGTTGCAGCGGGTGAACGCGCCACCGAAGCGGCCGGCATCTTCCTGCTCACCTATGTGGTCACCACCATCGGCGTGTTTGGTGTGATGGCGCTGGTGTCGAGCCCCATGAAAGACCGCGACGTCGAGCACATCGAGCAGTTCCGCGGCCTGTTCTGGCGCCGCCCTTACCTCTCCTCGATCATGAGCGCCATGCTGCTGTCGCTGGCCGGCATTCCGCTCACTGCCGGCTTCATCGGCAAGTTCTACGTGATTGCCCTGGGCGTGGAAGAACGCCTGTGGTGGCTGCTGGGCGCGGTGATTCTGGGCAGCGCGATTGGTCTCTTCTACTACCTGCGCGTGCTGATCATGATGTTCCAGCCCATCCCCACGCGTGACCGCGTGAGCGAGCCGCTGAACTGGATCCAGAACGCCGGCGGCGCCATGCTGGTGACGGCCATGATCTTCATGCTGGTGATGGGCGTCTATCCGGAGCCTTTCCTCGAAATCATC
>CAMTXV010000137.1:0-5030 GCA_947085665.1 uncultured Sinobacteraceae bacterium
GGCGCAGGGCAGTGGGATTGCACCGCACCCAGCTGGCGCTTCGATCTGCAGATCGAACAGGACCTGATCGAGGAAGTGGCACGGCTCTACGGCTACGAACGTATTGCAGCCAGACCCTATTCGGCGGCCTTGGTACCGCAGCATCAGACCGAAACCCGCCGCCCGGCAGCCCGCATTCGCGACCTCTTGGCCGCGCGAGGCTGGCAGGAGGCGGTGACCTACAGCTTCGTCGACCCCAAGGTGCAGGCGCGGCTTACGCCGGACTTCGTCGGCATTCCGCTCGACAACCCCATTGCCGAAACCATGGCGGTGATGCGCACCACCCTGTGGACCGGCCTGCTCGGCGCCTGGCAGCACAACCACCAGCGGCAGATGAAGCGCGTGCGTTTCTTCGAGCTGGCCGGCACCTTTGCCGAGCAAGACGGCGTGATTGTCGAGACGCCACGCATCGCCGGCCTTGCCTTTGGCAGTCATCTGGCCGAGCAATGGAGTGCTGCTGCAAGACCCATCGATTTCTACGACCTCAAGGTCGAGGTCGAGGCGCTCTGTGCGGCTTTTGGGGGTGAGGCGCCGGCAACCCGGTTCGAGCGTGGCAGCCACCCCGCCTTGCACCCCGGCCGCACCGCCGCCGTGTGGCACGGGGAGCAGCTGCTGGGCGTGATGGGCGAGCTTCATCCTGAACTGGTTCGCGCGCTCGATCTGCCCGGTGCGCCGCTGTTGTTCGAGCTGGACTGGAATTTGCTCTCGACGGCTGCCGTGCCGGTGGCCCAGCCGGTGCCGGAGTTCCCGGCCTCGCGCCGCGATCTCGCTCTGGTGGTAGACGAAACGGTCACTGCCCAGACATTGATCGATGTCGCCAAGGCCGCCGGAGGCAGGCTGCTCACCCAAGCTTTTGCCTTCGATGTGTATCGCGGCCAGGGTTTGCGTGATGCATCAAAGAGTGTGGCTTTAGGATTGATTTTTCAGGATTATTCCCGCACCCTAACTCTTGAAGAAATCGATTCGCAGGTCGCAGTCATCGTCTCAGCCTTGAAGGTGGAAACTGGTGCGATCTTGCGGACATAGGGACCATGGGAGACTGCGCGCTTGACCCTGACCAAGGCAGAACTGGCCGATGCGCTTTTTGAGGAACTCGGGCTGAACAAGCGCGAGGCCAAGGAGTTTGTCGACCTGTTCTTTGAAGAAATGCGCACGCGTCTCGAAGCCGGGGAAGAGGTCAAGCTGTCAGGCTTTGGTAACTTTGAACTGCGCAGCAAAAATCAGCGCCCGGGGCGGAATCCCAAAACCGGGCAAGAGATACCTATTTCGGCACGGCGGGTTGTCACCTTCCGTCCCGGTCAAAAACTACGGCTAAGGGTGAGCGTGGATGAAAGCTAGCGCTGAAGTGATCGCCCTGCCGCTGTTGGCGGAGCTGCCGCGCAAGCGCTACTACGCCATTGGTGAAGTCAGCGAGTTGTGCGGCATCAAGCCGCATGTGCTGCGCTACTGGGAACAGGAGTTTCCCCAGCTCAAGCCCGTCAAGCGCCGCGGCAACCGCCGCTATTACCAGTTCGACGATGTCGAGATGGTGCGCCGCATTCGCAGTCTCCTCTACGAACAGGGCTTCACCATCGGTGGCGCCCGTCAGCGTTTGCGCGAAGCCCGACAGGAACGCGCCGAAGCGCTCATCGCAGCGCCAGCCATGCTGCCAGCGGCTGCTGTCGCAGCGCCCGCGGGTGGTTCGCGCAAGGAGCAGATCAAGGATTTGCGCCACGAACTGGAAGAACTGCTCAAGCGGCTCCCCTAATTCAAGTTTTGTTGCGTCGACCGCTACAGAAACCCGCGCGAATCGCTTAAACTCCCGCTCCTGATCGGCGCGTAGCGCAGCCTGGTAGCGCACTTCCTTGGGGTGGAAGTGGTCGGAGGTTCAAATCCTCTCGCGCCGACCAATTCAACAAACCCAACAAACAACCCGCGAAAGCGGGTTTTTTGTTGGGCGCTCTCCGGAGTGCTGGCTAGAAGCGGCTGCGGCTCAACCCCGGCGACTGGCTGATGCCGAGCGTCGCAAGGCTCAAAGTGAGCGCGTTCAGCAGATGCCAGGCCCAGTGCGTGCCGTGGGGCCAGAGGGCGCAGAGCTGTTGGTCCACCGAGCGCAGGGTGAGCGACGCGCTGAAGACGAAAGCGGCGGCAAAGAACCAGCGCGCGCGCGTCAGGCGGTCTTTCCAGCTCGATAGCAGACCGAAGATCAGCAAGCCCGCAAGGGCAGGGAAGTAGGCCACCGAGCCGTTGAAAGCCCCTGCGGTGAAGCCCTGTGTGACGAGCAGCGCAAAGCCGTGGAACAGGCCCATGCAGAGCAGCGCCAGCCACCAGGGTGCGGCCCAGCGATAGCGCGCGTAGCAGGCCACGAACCAGTAGATGAAGAGACCGATGAAGGCGACGTCCAGCACCTCGGCCCAGCGGGTCGCGAAGGTATGGAAGGCGCCGCTGCCGATGCCGATCAGCATCATCAGCAGGGGCAACGCGCGCACCGCGGCGGGTTCACCGTGCCGCTGTGAGCGCAGCAGCAGCCAGAGGCCTGCTAGGACAAAGCCGAGATTGGAAACCGCGTTGAGCGGTTCCGCCCAGAGGCCGGGCCCGAGCCGTTCGCAGTAAATATCGACGGGATCGGTCCAGGCCATGACAGGATTGGGCTAGTGGTTCTGGTAGCCGTCCCACTTCGCCGGCGGCAGGCCGGTGGGGTCGGCGAAGTCAGGCTTGTAGCCGGGCTGGCGGTGCTCGACCGTCACATGCGTATAAATGCCGCCGCGCACGTACCAATCGGCGGTGAGGCGCATGAACTTCGGATTCGTAGCCGTAGCCAAGTCATCCAGAATGCGGTTGGTCACGGCCTCGTGAAAGGCGCCCTCGTCGCGGTAGCTCCACATGTAGAGCTTCAGTGACTTGAGTTCGACGCAGGTTTGATCCGGGATGTATTCCAGATAAAACGTCGCAAAGTCGGGCTGTCCGGTCTTTGGGCACAGGCAGGTGAACTCCGGCATGCGCATGCGAATGAGGAAGTCACGGCCCGAGCCGGATTCGCTCACGGGATTGGGAAAAGTTTCGAGTTGTTTTGAAGGACGTGCGGTCATTGCTGAAAAGGCCTGAAATCTGGCGGTAATTTACACTAGGCGCCCTTACAGACCGCCCCTCAGGCGGCGGAAAACTTCAAGAATCCAATGCGCCTTACCGCCATCAAGCTTGCGGGCTTCAAGTCCTTTGTCGATCCCACGGTGCTGCCGTTGCCATCGAACCTCACCGGCGTGGTCGGGCCCAATGGCTGCGGCAAGTCGAACCTGATCGACGCGGTGCGTTGGGTGCTGGGCGAAACCAGCATCAAGAACCTGCGCGGCTCCGACTCTGAAGACGTGATTTTCAACGGCAGCAAGAGCCGCAAGCCGGTCGGGCGCGCCAGTGTCGAGCTGGTATTCGACAACTCCGATCAGCAGATCATCGGCCCCTATGCGGCCTACACCGAAATCTCGGTGAAGCGCGAACTCGCGCGCGATGGCAACTCGCAGTACTACTTGAATGGTGCGAAGTGCCTGAAACGCGACGTGACCGATCTCTTCCTCGGCACCGGTCTGGGTGGCAAGAATCAATACGCCATCATCGAGCAGGGCATGGTGAGCCGCATGGTGGAAGCCAAGCCGGACGAACTGCGGCAATGGCTGGAAGAAGCTGCCGGCATCAGCAAGTACAAAGAGCGCCGTCGTGAAACCGAGAGCCGCATCAAGCAAACGCGCGAGAACTTAAGTCGCCTCAACGACTTGCGCTCGGAACTGACGACACGACTTGAGGTGTTGACCAAGCAGGCTGCCAACGCCGAAAAGTTCAAGACTTTCAAGGCTGAAGAGCGACAACTTCGCGCAGAGATTCTGGCGCTGCGCCTCGCCGCCATTGAAGCCCAGCGCGCGGTCAAGCTGGCCGAGATCAGCGAGCAGGAGGCTGGCTTTGAGGCGGCCAAGGCAGAAGTACTCAAGACCCTCGAAGCCCGCGCCGCCGCCGAGCTGGCGCTGAAGGAAAAGCAGGAAGCGGTGAACGTCGATCAGGGTCAGCTCTACGAGGCCGAGGCGCAGCTGGCCCGCCACGAGCAGGCGCTGGCCCATGCCCGCGAGCTGCAATCGCTGAAGGCCCGCGAGCTGGAACAGCTCGGCCGCCAGCTGGCAGAGCTGCAAAGCCGTGAACAACGCGAGCAGGGTCGCCTGCAGGCGCTCGAAACCGAAGTGACTGCACTGGAGGCCCAGGTGCAGGCCGCCGAAGCCGCGGAGGGCGACGCCCTGGCGGCCGTCAGCAAGGCCGAAGCCGAAGTGCAGAGCGAGCAGACGCGCTGGAACGATCACCTCGCCCGCGCCGAAGGCCCGCTGACCCAAGTGGAGGCCGAGCGCGTGCGCGTGCAGCAGCTCGACCGTGCGCGCTTCATGCTGGACGAGCGCCACAAGCGCTTGAGCAGTGAGCACGGCGCGCTCAACGCCACGCCTATCCAGGCCAGCCTGCTCGAAGCCGACACCGAGCTGACCACGCTGCAAACCGAGCTGGCCGATGCCCAGGCTGCGCTGCAGAACGTCGATCAGCAGCTGTCCACCCTGCGTGACCAACGCTCGACGCTGGAAAGCCGTCTGCACGAAGACCGCCAGGCGCTGCAGTCCGCGCGTGGTCGTCTCGCCTCGCTGGAAACGCTGCAACAGGCAGCGCTCCGGCAGGACGACGCCGAGTTGAACCAGTGGCTGCGCCAGAACAATCTCAGTGAGGCGCCGCGCCTTGCCTCGCAGCTGAATGTGTCCGGTGGCTGGGAATCGGCGGTGGAGCACGTGCTGGGCGGCCTGCTGCAGGCACCGCTCACGGCGGGTTTTGATCTGACCGGTGCTGTGCCCAAGGCCGGTATTGCGCTGCTGCACCCGGCCACGGGTGAGTCGCAGAGCGAAACCGACCGGCTCTCACATTTCGTGCAGGGGCCCTCGGCCGTGGTCGATGTGCTGCACGGCATCTTCATCGCGGGCAGCACGGCCGAAGCC